>JAQUYY010000033.1:11691-12696 GCA_028691575.1 Candidatus Gastranaerophilales bacterium | reverse complement strand
ATTTATGAGCCGGGTTTGGAAGAATTAATTATTGCCAATACAGCAGAAGAACGACTTAGTTTTACGGATGATTTAACCTTAGCGGTTCAAAAAGCCCAAATTTGTTTTATAGCTGTAGGAACACCGCAAGGAAGTGACGGAAGTTGTGATTTAACAGCGGTTTTCAATGTTGCAAAAGCTATCGGGCAGAGCATGAATGATTATAAAGTTATTGTTGATAAAAGCACAGTTCCTGTCGGTACTGCATCTGCGGTTACGCAAGTTGTTAAACAATATACAAAATATGAATTTGATGTTGTTTCAAATCCTGAATTTTTAAAACAAGGTGCAGCCGTTGATGACTTCTTAAAGCCTGATAGAGTCGTTATTGGCTCTAATTCGCAAAGAGCAACAGAAATTATGCAAGAATTATACAGTCCGTTTTTAAGAACAGGAAATCCTGTGATTCTAATGGATGTTAAGTCAGCAGAAATGACAAAATATGCAGCGAATTCGTTTTTGGCAACAAAAATTTCTTTTGCAAACGAAATAGCCAATCTTTGCGAACATGTCGGGGCAAACGCTGAAATGGTAAGAATCGGTATGAGCACAGATTCTCGAATCGGTTCACAATTTTTGTTCCCGGGATTAGGATACGGCGGAAGCTGCTTCCCTAAAGATGTAAAAGCATTAATAAAAATTGCAGAAGAAAACAATTTATCTGCGGAAATATTAAAATCTGCAGATGAAACAAATAAAAAACAAAGAACACTTTTTATAAACAAAATTTTGAACAAATATAACGGTAATGTTCAAGAAAAAACTTTCGGAGTGTGGGGATTGGCATTCAAGCCAAAAACCAATGATATGAGAGAAGCACCCGCCATTACCATTATTAATGAGTTATTAAAAAGAGGAGCATCGATAAAAGCATTTGATCCAAAAGCTATGGATACAGCGAAAGAAATTTTCGGCGATAAAATTACCTATGCAAAAAGCAGGTATGAAGCACTTGAAAATGTTGAT
>JAQUYY010000033.1:0-11681 GCA_028691575.1 Candidatus Gastranaerophilales bacterium | reverse complement strand
GAGCCTGTCGTTTTTGACGGAAGAAATCAGTACGATTCTGAAAGAATGGAAAGTCGAGGTTTTGAGTATATTTGCATCGGCAAAAAACCAAAACTTCTTTCATTAACTTAATTTTGCCGAGTAATATAGGTTTACAAATCAGCTTTTTGGCGGGTTAAATTACCTGATACTTGCGTATAGATTTATTTATATAAATATTCAGCTGAACAGCTAATTCCTCCACTATCGCTGCAAGTATAAGAAGATGAGTCTCCTTGTACGCCAACGGGGACTAAACGATCAGCTAGTGTCCATACGCCAAAGATATCTTTGCCGGCTTTATTTGGTTTTTTAAAGCCGTTTACATCAATTACAATTTTCCCGCAAACATTTCCGGGACCATAGGTAGCGGCACAGTTATTAGAATCCCAATCAAAAGCTAAAAAAGCTCCATTATTAAGAATAGTTCCTACATCATCCCCTAAGACGGCAGAATGAGTTCCTGAAATTTCTTTTGAATGCCAACAATTTCCTGCTAAATCAGTAGTGGGACAGGATTTTAAAATATTTAAATATGAGGCAAAGGCATCTCTATAAGTTATATGATTAGTGCAAGCTCCACTCATTGTGCCATCGTTATTATTCATAATCATTAATTGAGCTTGACTTAGATCTGAATAAATTTTTTTCCATTTGGCTTTTAACTCTGCATCGCTTGTTGTGCCAAATAGCATTGGAGTAGCTATTGATGCAATTACTCCGATTATTGCGATAACTATTAATGTTTCGGCTAATGTGAAACCTAATTTTTTGATAAATCTATTCTCTGATTGTTTCATTTTGTTTAACATAATTTCTCCTTTTCATACTTAAATCATAAATATATTTGCATTTTCATAATTAAAATAGCTATAAATCATGATATACCATGATTCCAATGATTTGTAAAGCTACATTTCATGTGTAGCAAGGATTATGGGTTAAAATATTTCAAATTGCCGTATCCCATGTGGCTCATGAGTTTTCACAAGTTAAATCTCCCAAAACATGATGAACACATGCTTTGCATGGTTTAAAATCTTAATATTCTTTTGTGGCAAGAGTTACAATACTATTTGTATTATAATTGTAATGCTATTTTGAATTTTAAAGAGAAATTGATTCAGAATTTTTTTGCATTCTCTCAAGAGAGCTAAAAATTTATTATAATTATTGTAAAAGTTTGTCTTCAAATTAAACTTTAAAGGCAAACTTTTTTATATAATAATAATGAAGAACATGAAAGGCATTTTATGGAAATTGTAATTTTTACGGCAGGTATTGTTTTAGGTTTTATTTTTGCTTGGTTTTTGGCTAAAAATCAACACGGAAATGCTGAATTTTTAAAAAAGGAATTAGATATTGAGCAAAAAAAAGTTATTGATTTAAATACAAAAATAGCACAGCTTGAAGCTAAAAACGAAACATATCTTGAACTTGCACAAAAAGAAGAAGATTTGCAAAAAAAATTAACCATAACATTTGAAAATATTGCTAATAAAGTTTTAAAAGAAAACTCTTCAGAATTCAATAAAACAAGTCAGGAAGAAATTTCAAATATTTTAAAGCCTTTTAAGGAAAAGATACAGGAATTTCAGCAAAAAGTTGAAGCTACAAGAAAAGAAGAAATTAATGATATTGCTACATTAAAAAATGAAATAAAACAACTTTCTCAAAATAATCAACAATTATCTATGGATGCAAATAATTTGGCGAAAGCTTTAAAAGGGGATAACAAGGCTCAAGGGAATTGGGGCGAAGTTATTTTACAAAGAATTTTAGAGCTTTCAGGTTTAAGAGAAGATTTCGAATATACTACGCAAGAGTCGTTTTCAACAGAAGGCAATTTTCGTTTGCAACCTGATGTTGTCGTGCATTTGCCTGAAAATAGGCATGTTATAATCGATTCAAAAGTTTCCTTGGTTTCTTATGAAAATTTTTACAATTCAATTGAAGAAAATGAAAAACAATCGCATTTAAAAGATTTTGAAAATTCTATAAAAAACCATGTAAAAAATCTTAGTGAAAAAACTTATCAAAATCTTGATGGGATTAATACTCCGGATTTTGTTTTGATGTTTGTGCCTTTAGAGTCTACTTTTCAATTAATTTTTAAAGAAAATAACGATTTAATGGATTTTGCATGGAATAAAAAGATAATTTTAGTAGGTCCGTCAACTTTGCTTGCTGCCTTAAAAACTATCTATATGTTCTGGAATCAGGAAAAACAAAATCGAAATGTGCTTGAAATTGTTAAAGAAAGTGGCAGTTTATACGATAAATTTGCTGGATTTTTAGAAGATTTGAGAAATATTTCTATTCAAATGGATAGAACAAAAGATGGATTCGAAAATGCGTTTAATAAATTATATACGGGTAAAGGCAATATTTTAAGACGAATCGAAAATTTGAAAAAATTGGGTGCAAAAACCACAAAACAAATTCCTCAAGAATATTTGGAAGAAAATTTAGAAATACCTATAGAAATCGGATAAAAAAAATGATTGATAAAATTAGTATTAAGCCATTTTTTATACCTAAGCAGAAAAAATTGAAAAAAATCAATAGTCAAAAAATTGATAATTTAACTTTTTCCGGAGATACATTTCATTCAAAAAATAGAAAAAAAAATCATATGAATGTTGAGGAAGCACTTAGTTTTATTGAAAATAGCAACATAGATAAATTTAAGGAACTTTTGGAGAATACAGATGATAAGGTTCTTGAAAAGTTTTTTATAATAAAAAATGAGAATAATGAAAATATAATAATGCAAATGGCGGAGACAGACCAATATGAAATGATTGAACTAACTATATCAAAGTTTAAAAACAAACCTGAAATTTTGACAGATTTGTTTGCTCCACAGGCTAAAGACGGTTATAATCCGCTTATGATTGCAATTGAAGAGTGTAATACCAAAACTGCCGAATTAATATTTGATACTTTTTCAAACAATAAACCGGTATTGGCAAAAATGCTTACGGACGCTACTAATGAAGGAAAATCAGCATTATTTTTAGCAAAAGAAACTACAAATGTTCCTTTAATAAAAAGGATACGCAATGAATTAAACGAAGATAAAATAATAATATTTTCTGATGTTAAATCAAAAAACAGTTTCTTTTAAAGCAAAGTGTTTAAATACTTGCCATAATCAGAATTATTGTATTTTTTTATTATTTCTTTCAATTTTTTATCATCGATAAAATTCATTGTATACGCAATTTCTTCAATACAGGCAACTTTTATTCCCTGATTTTTTTCAATAGCTTCAATATATTGTGATGCTTGCATCATAGAATCAAAAGTTCCTGTATCAAGCCATGCAAAACCTCTTCCGAAAAATTCTGCTTGCAGCAAGCCTTTTTTTAAATAAATATTGTTCAAATCTGTTATTTCTAACTCTCCACGAGGTGAAGGTTTTAGATTTTTGGCGTATTCAACGACATTTTTATCATAAAAATACAGCCCCGTTATTGCATAATTTGATTTTGGCTCTTTGGGTTTTTCTTCGATTGAAATGACTTTTTGATTTTCATCAAATTCGACAACTCCGAATCTTTGAGGATCTTTAACCTTGTAACCGAATACAGTTGCTCCAGTATTGTTTTTAATCGTATTTTTCAACATTTGTGAAAATCCTTGACCGTAAAATATATTGTCCCCAAGAATAAGTGCAATATTATCGCCGGCAATAAATTCTTCGCCAAGAATAAATGCTTGAGCCAGTCCTTCAGGTTTCGGCTGAACTTTGTAGCTGAGGTTTAAACCTAAATCCTCACCGTTTCCAAGTAAATTTTTAAAAATCGGAGTGTCGTTTGGCGTAGAAATAATTAAGATATCTTTTATTCCTGCTAGCATGAGGACAGATAGCGGATAATAAATTAAAGGTTTATCATAAATCGGTAAAAGTTGTTTGCATACGGATTTTGTGACAGGATATAGGCGTGTTCCCGAGCCTCCGGCTAAAATTATACCTTTCATCAGTTACTCCTTAAGTTTATATAATCAATTAATGCTTCTTCCCAATTTCTCAATAAACCGCCATTATTCATCACGGAATATGCAGGTCTTTTTGCAGGACATGTAAACTCTTCTGAAGAACATGCTTTAACAGGTGTTGTTATTTTCATTAATTCAAAAATCTTTAAAGTAAAGTCATACCAAGTGGTTTGTCCTGCTCCGCAAGTGTGATAAATTCCATAAGGCATGCCTTTTTCTAAAATATTGATAATTGTTTTTGATAAATCTACAGTCCAAGTAGGACAACCTTTTTGGTCGTTTACAACTTTTAATTCAGGCATTTTTTTTGACAAATCTATCATTGTTTCAACAAAATTTTTGCCTTTATGCCCGTATAACCAGCTGGTTCTTGCTATGTAGTGTTTTGGATTATATTTTTGAATAGCGACTTCTCCTGCAAGTTTAGATTCGCCGTAAACCGTTTGAGGACTGGTTTTATCCGTTGGTAAATACGGTATAGTCTTTGTTCCGTCAAAAACATAATCCGTACTGATTGCAAAAATAGGAATATCAAGTTTTGCAGTTGCTTTTGCTAAATTTTCAGAGCCTTTTCCATTGATTAGAAAGGCTTTATCCTTATCTTCTTCAGCTTTATCAACTGTAGTATAAGCAGCAGTATGAATTACAACATCGGGAGATGTTTCGGATAAAAATGTTATTACAGAAGCTTCATCGGTAATATCCATATTATGAATATCAGTTTCTATAATGTTATAGCTTTTTTCTTTGAGACAAGAGACCAAGTCTTGTCCCAGCATTCCATTTGCACCTGTAATCAAAATATTTTTCATAAAAATATTATATAATAAAATTCAAATATTGCTTGGTTTAGATTTTTTCCATTTTTTTATTTTTTCAAATGAAGGTAATGGAGTTTTGAAATTAACCGAAAGAATAGGACGTTGCGATGGAATTATAAATAAATCAGCACCATATCCTTTATAATTCAAACCTATGATCGGTAAAATTATGGGAGTTATTCCTGCAATATTGGGGTATTTATCATCATAACCATGCATAATTCCTGCTTTATATTGAAAATCTAACTCAAAATTCTTTGGCAATTCCCATGTATGTAATTTTCTTGCAAATGAGGCAAAATAAGTTTGATTATCATAACTATTATCAAAAGTACCGATAGAAATACCTTTAATTTGCAATGCCAGCATATTGTTTTGTTCATTATAATTTTTCCATCTGTGAGCAGTATGATAGCTGTACATGCCCATTAAAAGGGAATTATCGGCAGGTTCACCTTTAGTTATAATCCATATTGTTTTTAATTTGTCTTTAATCTTGTTTTCTGATATTTCTGCGGATAGAACTCCTTTTTTTAAGACCTTTTGCGTTTTTATTTCTTTACAAAAAACAGGATTGCCTGAAATCAAGGAAGCAATCACAAAACTTACCATAATAACTTTAAATTTCATTAATTAAGCTCCAAAAAATAATTGAGATTTATATTAAAATCTCAAAAAAAAACAAGGGAAGATATTACCCTTGTAATTAATAGAGATGGTAAGATTTTTAGTCATGTAGGCAATTTTGCATCTAATTAAATATAATTAAGTAAAGAAGTCTGCATTACCATTGAACCGATTTGTAAAGAGGCTTCTAATGCGGTTTGCTGAAATTGCATATCTGAAATAGCAGATGCCAAATCAACGTCTTCAAGACCGGATCTGTATTTTTTTAAATTTATAGCATCATCTTCATATTTATTTTGTGTCATTTCAAGTCTTGAGTAAATTCCGCCGACCTTAGCCTGTGCATTTAACAGATCATTCAATCCGTCATCAAGACCGTCTATTTTTTCTCTAATAGCATCATAATTTATTTCTCCGCTTGATATAGCAGTATCAAGTTCATCCCTTAGTGCACATAATGTTCCAAAAATACCGCTCCCTTCCATAACAGCAGGTGTAGGGTTGCCTTCTCCATCCACTCCTGCGGGAGTTTCTGTTGTATAAGAGCCAAAAATATCATCTCCGGCCAGATTTATGGTAACGGTAATACCGTCACTTATTTCAACTTTCCTTTGATAATCCGTACTTGATGAATATGGAGTTCCATTATATGTAATTTCGTTATTATCGTCTCCTGTAGCTGAGAAAGTTGCATTTTCAGTATTTAAGCCGCTAAATATATATTTATTTCCAAATTTTGTATTTCCCAAATCACTAAGAGTACCGATTAGTTGTTCAATTTCGATTTTTATTGCACTTAGTTCATTTTCTCCGCTAGTTCCGTTTGAAGCTGTTAATGTTAATTCTTTTGCTCTGTTTATAACTTCAATTGAACTTTTAATGGTGCTTTCGGTTGTATCCAGTTCCGATAAAGCTAAATCAATGTTATTCAGATAAGTTTTATTTTCATTAATATTTTTATTTAGAGATAAAATTCCCATTGCAGCACTTGCATCATCGGAAGGACTTGTGATTTTTTTGCCCGAAGATATTTGCTCTTGTAATTCAAGTAAACTGGATCTGTTTGTATATAAATTTTGTAAAATATTTTGACTCATTGATGCATTTGTAATTCTTGTGTATACCATTTTTTTACCCTCTTATAAATTTAGTTTCCTAAGGAAATAATAACTTTCATAATGTCACTTATAACGTTAAATACCTTGGCGGATGCTTCATAAGCCCTTTGATATTTTACTAAATCAACTAACTCTTCATCCAAACTTACGCCTGTTGTCGAATCTCTTTTTGCTATAACTTGATTAACAATGGAATCTTGAGTTTCCAGCCTATCTTTTATGCTTTCAGATTTAACGCCAATATCTCCCATTGTTGATGTCAAATAATCTTCAGCACTGGCAGACAAAGAACCTAGAGAAGTATTTCTTAATTGAGCAAGCGCAAGAGCATTACTTCCATCTCCTGTGGATTCGGGAAGGTTTATGGTTTCTAAATCACCGTATAATAAGTCATCAGGTGCTGTTGTTGAAACATTTGCAGCAGCAATTTTAAATGGATCGTCTGAAATATTGCTGCTTACGCTTATATTGCTTGCTGAAAGGGTGTTGTAATCAGTAATTTGAGTATCAGCAGAGTTGCTTACAAATATATCAAAAGGATCGTCAGGTTCATCAGGCATTGGATCCGGTGGAGGATCGGGTAATACTGCACTCGAAACATCTGTAGTAACCAGTTTTAATTCTTTTGTTTCCGAATCTATATATTGACCATTTCTTTGAATAGTATTAACAGCAGAAGCAAATTCTCTTGCCAGTGAATCTAAATTATCAAGCATTCCTTTAACGGTTAAATTACCGGAATCAGAGCCGCCAATATCAAGAATAGCACCTAGAGTACCTGAAGTTAATTTGGATTCGGCATCATCAACAAGCACTCTGTTTCTTGAATCTACTATTTGAACTATAGCGGGATTATCTTCATCGCCGGTAACTACATTTAAGAATCCTACCTGTTCGGCACCACTTACAAGATTTATATTATCAAGTTTAACACTAACCATTCCGCTTCCGTCATTAACAACGGTAATTGGCATAAATTCAGATAACTGATCAAGTATAAGGTCTCTTTTATCTAAAAGTCCGTTAGGAGTAATTCCTTGAGCGCTTGATACAGAAATACTTTCGTTTAAATTTGCTAAGGATTCAAGCATTGTATTTACGTCTTCACAAGTAATATAGATTTTACTATCTTTAATTGAGTTTGAATCAGTATAATCTCCGACAAGACTTTCTCTTAAAGCATTTAATTGGTTAGCTGTTTGATTGAATTTTATACATAAGTCTTCTGCACTTTGAGTAAAAGCTGTTCTGGTAACGGCATTTGTAGGATCTAAACTTAATTCTTGAGCAGCTTCATAAAAACTATCAAGTGCATCTAAAATTCCGGTTCCGCTAAGTTCATTGGTCATATCTTCAATCATGCTGATATTATCGTAAAGCTCTGTATAGTAAGACAGGGTTGAATTTTCTTGTCTGTAATAACTATCCAAATAAGTGTCTCTGTTTCTTGTAATGTCATCAATAACAGCTCCGCCGCCTGACTGTACAAGTCCATATACATCACTTGAGCCTGTTTGATAAATTGCTTGAGAAAGTTCTAAACGTTGCTTACTGTAACCTTCGGTATTCATATTCGCTATGTTATTATTTATGATATCCAAAGCAGCCTGATTTAATTGCAATGCTCTTTGTGAGTTATAAAAACCGTATAAACTTGAAACCATTTTTTTCTCCTGTATTTAGCTAAACTCTTTTTATTACTGAGCTTATGCCTGTCGGGTTGATGTTTTTAGATTGTCCTTGTTTGTTATATGTATTATTAACTGGTGTAAATGCTTTAATAATACTTGTTACATCAGCATTAATCAATTTTAATCCGTGCTCGATTAGTTCTTGATTAACATTGTTTAATTTTTCAATACTTTTACCAAGAGATTTTATTTTTTCTCTTATTTTTGAAAATTTGCTGATTCTTGATTTGTCATCTATTTCTTTAAGAATGTCATCTAAAGATTGATCGGATATTGCAAGTCTTTCTTTTTGAATATTTTGTATTTTTTGTGCAATTTCTTTTATTTGATCATCAATTGTTTGAAGAGAATCTACGTCAACTTTTATCAAAGTTTCTTTTTTATCTTTTAACAATTTTTCAAGTGATAAAAAAGTTTCAATCTCTTTGTTTAAAATATTTTCCAAATCTGATAAATTATTCATGTTTTTATCTCCAATTATTTATGCTGAATAGTTGACTAAAATGCTTCTGCCGAATTTTAGTGCATAATTAATATCATTTTCTGTAATTTCATAATTCCCACCCATTTTTTTTACATAGTCGTTAACTTCATCTGCTAATTCCTGAGTTTTGCTTACATAAGAATGTGATTGAATGATGTTGTCTTGCAGCATGTCAATTTCAGAAGACGAATTTTGAGCATCCGAGTCAACGGTAGTATTTTTTACTTCTTCATTTTCAAGGGCAACCATTTTTTGTTGTTTATTTGATTGAAATGATTGAAGTTGACTTAAATTTACACTTGAATTTGAACTAATTTGACTTACCATTTTTTTTATCCCTCATCTTATAATTCTTTCATTTGTTCATATACTTGTTTGGCTATCCCTACTGATGTTGAAGGGTCTTTTGCGACATTTAAAGCTATTTCGTTATACAACATTGATTTAAACGTCTTTTCAGCCTGTCCCTGTTTAAAAATGCCTTGATCTCTTTCTATTGTTGAATCCTTTGTGTTCATAAATTTTGATAAAAACATAGCTTCAAACTCTTGTGCTGCCTGCAATTTTTTTTTGTCATCTTTTGCATTGTTTGCTGAGGATTCAAGGTTCTCAAGATTTTTTCCCTGAATTTCAAACATTTTAGAATTTATATCTATAGGATTTATCATTTTATATAATCTCCAAGGTTGCTTGCAGGCTTCCTGCGGCTTTTAATGCCTGTAAAATTGAAATTAAATCGTAAGGAGAAACACCGATAGTATTTAATGCTCTTACTAATTCACTCAAATTAGTGTTAGAGGGCACTTCTATAATTTTCCCTTCTTCTTTTTCTATGGTAACTTCGTTATTTTGTAATAAAGCTGTATTGCCGTCAGAAAAAGGATTTGGCTGAGAAACTTCTGTTTTGCTGCTTACTGTAACAGTTAAATTACCGTGAGCAATAGCTGCAGGGGATAATTTTACTTCGTTTCCGATAACGATAGTCCCGGTTCTCTCATTTATTATTACTTTTGCTACGCTATCTCCGTTTTGAACTTTTATATTTTCTAAAATAGAGATAAAGCGAATTTTATCATCCAGGAATTTTTCGGGAATATTTATCTGAATTGTGCTTCCGTCAACGGCTTTTGATGGTGCTAAAGTATTAGAAATTGTTGAAGCTATTTTTGCAGCCATTGTAAAATCTGATTTGTTTAGAATTAGTCTTAATCCAAAATCATCGCCAATTTCTGTATAAATGTCTCTTTCAACAATTGCACCGTTTGGTACACGACCGGATGTTACTATGCTTGTTCTTGTACTGCTTCCACCGGATGAAACGTCAGCGCCACCTGTACTTAGAGGACCTTGGGCAACTGCAATTACTTCTCCGTTTGGTGCTAATAATTGAGTTTGCACAAGAACTCCGCCTTCCAAACTTTTAGCATCTGCCAAAGAAGATACGACAACGTCAATTTTGTCACCGTTTTTGGCAAAAGGCGGAATGTTTGCAGTAACTCTAACTGCTGCGGTGTTGCCTTTTTTAATATCGTTACTGCTGTTAATTATTGTTCCCAAATTGGAGAGCATTGCCTGGTTAGTAATTTGGGTAGATCTGCTGTTGTCGCCTGTTCCGGAGAGCCCGACAACCACACCGTAGCCTACAAGCTGGTTATCTCTTATTCCTTCGATGTGGGAGATATCTTTTAGCCTTACATTAACAGCGTATGCATTTTGATTTAAATTGCAAGACAGTATTGTTAATGTTATTAAAAATATTGTGAATAATTTTTTCATAATTTTTTGTATTCTCCCATTTCTTAGAATAAAAATCTTATTAATTTGTTTAAAGGACCTTCTGAATTTGAGCGAGATACATTTCCTTGTCCTGAAAACGCCATCTGAAGATTTGCAACTAATTTTGAACTTATACTTCCTGTATTATCAAGCAATCTCGGGTCAATTATGCCACTAATTATTAAATTAACATTTTCTCCCGAGTTAATTGTTGCTTTTTTGCCTTGCACAAGTAGATTTCCGTTAGGCAGTATCTGTACAACCTGAGCTGTTATTGTATCTTCTATAGATGTTGTTCTTTGAACCTGTGTTTGACTGGAAACGTCGTTTGAACCGCCATAATTTCCCAATTCTTTGTTTATAGGATTTCCTGGAAGTACTTTATTTACAAGTGTAGAAAAATTATCAACCGTAGAAGAGGATTTGCTGGTGTCAAATTGCAGGTCATCTTTTGTTTTTGTTTCTTCTTTTATAATAATTGTGACCAAATCGCCGATAGATTTTGCTCTAACGCTGCTAAATAAGGGTCTTGGCTGTATAGGATAAGCATTTTGAGAAATCCCTGTTCTGAACAATGATTCAGCATAAACAGGAGTTGCGATTCCTACTATTAATATTGAAATTAAAATTTTTGCCCCAAGTTTTTTCATTGTTTATCCTATATATTTACTAACACTGTGTTTTCACTAATAACTTTTGCCCGATAGCTTTTTTGGTATTTTTTGCATTTTACTTTGATAAAATCGCCTATTTTCCCATCTTCCATTGCTTGTGCATCAAGTGAAATTTTTAAATTAGCTGTTTGAAAAATTATTGAAACCGGTGAATTTTTGACAACTTCAGGAGCTGATTCGATAAATCTTTTATCAATAATATCTCCGGCTTTAAATTGTTTTCTGGTAATCATATCGGACCAGTTAAAATCAGCTCTTAGAACTTTATCAACTTTTAAACTTATATCTTTTTTTTCTACAGCTAAATTTGATGTGGATAATGCTTGACCATTCTCTATAAAATCTTTTGCGACTAACACGTTGTCTGAAATACGTATACTTACAGGCACTCCAAAGGATTTAACGTATTTATTGTTGCTGAAAACAGTTACTCTTAGAATTGTGTTAGGACTAAAATATCTTAAATT
>JAQUYY010000293.1 GCA_028691575.1 Candidatus Gastranaerophilales bacterium | reverse complement strand
GATGCATCTTTTATTTGATTAACTATTTTTTGATCAATAACATCTATTCCAAAGAAATTTTGAATTTTTTTACCAAATTTTGTTTCATAAATAGTTGCATCTAAATCATATAATTTTTCGGCAAATATATTCCCCTTTTTTTGTTGTTCGAATAAAAAATCATCAAGAAAAGTCCCTCTAAAAAATGAAAATGAATGCTGGTGAGTTTTCCTATTATAAAGAGGGTTGTAGACAAAATTCTTGTCAATCTTACTCCTTACTTGATTATAGGCACCTTTTATATCCCTTATATCTTCAGGCAAGTTATTAAAAGCTAACGCTCCTAAGCCTAAAGCAGCGAGATAATCGTGATTTTCAAGTTTGTCCGGCAGTGATGAAACTCGCCTAACCGGTGCAATAGGGCTTAAACTTTTAAATAAAACTTCTGTAGATTCTTTGTTTTCAGAAACTGTATTCTCGAAAGTGTCTGTTAACGGTTTTTTCTCATTATTTTTAATTATATTTTGAAATTCTTGAATATCAGAGTTCAATTTATCATCAGAAATCCTTAAATTTTCTCTTCTATCAACATTCGAACGACGCTCAACATCGACAGACTGTGCATTTTGTCGTCTGTCCTGTTTTTGATATTGAGGATAAAGTTTTAAAATATTGTTATCCAACTTCTCCGCCCAAGTTCATATATAAATTAATAGGAATTAACTTCCTTATGTATATAAAAACATTTTCAACACAAAAATTGCTTTATTTATTTCATTTCTATACAAATTTTTGCATTTTCGCTTATATTAAAACAAATAGCCTAAATTCCTTAAATATCAAAGGAAATAGGCTGATTTTCAAAAACGGATTTCCGCTCAAATTGCCAAGTAAACTGTCTTCACAGCGGAATTAATTCTTCTTGAGCCTCGGAAGATGTACTTGAGGAATTTTCATTCACTACTTGAGTTGATTCATTATAAGTTTCATAGGATGTTGTTTGGCTGTTTGAATTTGAATTGTTTTCATCATAAGTTTGATAATTAGTGGTATTAATCGTTTTATCGGTCACTTTTTGCAACACTTTTGTCCCCACCTCATATAATGTTTGTTTTAATATGTCCGCCATAACTTCTTCCATAACACAAACTTTGACCCCATCAATTCCTGAGCAAAAACCATTCTCTGCATATGAAAATGCTGATGAATTGGCATTCAAAGAAATTATTGTTGCAAAACAAAATACTGATATTCTTTTTTTCATTTCTTAACCCTCAAAAAAATTCCCCTTACACTCTTACTTGTATTATACAGGATTTTGTTTTTTTAACTATAGAAAAGTTCAAAAAATAGACCATCTGGTCTACTTTTAAAGCCATTGTGTTTAAAAAATAATTTTAATATTTTAATTTAAATTTGAATTTTTTAAATTTAAATTACTTGCTAATAATTGCTTTTATTTCTTTAACAGCCATGTCTAAGCCTATCATAACAGCCTTAGAAATAATAGTATGCCCTATATTTAGCTCCACAAGGTTGTCGATTTCTAAAATTTTATTTGTATTTTGATAATTTAGCCCATGACCGGCATTTACTTTTAAACCTATATTGTTGGCTAAATTTGCGCTATTTTTTAATTGCAAAAACTCTTTTTCTTCTTTGTCCGTTCCAAAAGCTTCGGCATAAGCTCCTGTATGAAGCTCAATATATTCTGCACCAATTTCTTTTGATGCTATAACCTGATTTTCATCGGCATCAATAAATAAACTAACCATAATACCCTTTTTTTGAATCGGTTTTATATATTTTTTTAAATATTCAATCTGATTTGCAACATCCAAACCGCCTTCAGTTGTTAGCTCCTGCCTTTTTTCAGGTACAAGTGTAACGCTATAGGGCAAAATTTTTATGGCAATTTTTTGCATCTCTTCTGTTGCAGCCATTTCAAGGTTAAGTCTTGTTTTAAGGGTCTTTTTTAAAAGTTCAATATCTTTATCTTTTATATGTCGCCGATCTTCTCTTAAATGAGCTGTAATCGCATCAGCTCCTGCTTTTTCTGCAATTATTGCACCCTGAATTACATCGGGTTCAACTCCGCCTCGTGCATTTCTTAAAGTTGCTATATGATCAATATTTACACCTAATGATACCATTTTTTATACTTTCTTTTTTCTAAAATTCTCATTAAATTATATAGCAAAATATATTTTTTTGCGAAAATTTTATGATAGTGATATAAATATAATAAAAGAATTATACCGATTTCAAAAAATAATCTTAAAATAAATTAATTTTTATAAATCGGTATGCGTAAGCCGGGAGCGACGTTTTCGGTAAAATCGGGCTTTGCCCGTTTTGACGAAAACTAACTCATTCTAGTATAGCAAAAAGGAAGCAAATGATATGATTAAAGTAGTTTTGCCGGACGGTTCAAATATTGAGGTTGAAGATAAAGCAAATGTCGCAGATGTTGCCCTAAAAATAAGCGAGGGACTTAAAAGAAACGCTATTGCAGGTATGATTAACAATGAAGTTGTTGATTTATACGCAAAAATTAAAGATGGCGATAACGTAAGAATATTAACAGCAAAAGACAAGGAATCGTTAAGCGTATTAAGACACAGCTGCTCTCATATCATGGCACAAGCTGTTCAAAATTTGTTTCCTCAGGCTAAACTTGCAATCGGTCCAAGTATAGAAAACGGTTTTTATTACGATTTTGATATACCTGAATATACTTTAAGCGTCGACGATTTGCCTAAAATTGAAGAAGAAATGAAAAAAATCATAAAAGAAGAT
>JAQUYY010000292.1 GCA_028691575.1 Candidatus Gastranaerophilales bacterium | reverse complement strand
CAAAAAATATCCCGAAGCTGAAATATTAAACATTTTAGCCCTTACTTATTTGGCACAAGAAAATTATGATGAATCAATTACTATTTTTGAAAAAATAACAAAAGCTTTTCCTCAAAATAACCCGGCATTTTATAATTTAGCCGATGCTTATTTTAAAAAAGGAGAAGTGCAAAAAGCCAAAGAAAATTATCAAAAAGCATTAGATTTATTTAATGGTTTTGAAGAAGCAGCGATTGCCCTTGCAAATATTTATGCTGAAGAAAAAAACGAACAAATGGCTGTAAAAATCCTTGAAAATGTTCTAAAAAATACAACTTCGCCATTAATTGAAGAAAAGCTTAAATCTATAAAAAAATAAAAAAAGATTTTTGATAAATGATTGAAAATGTGCTAATCTAGAGCCTTAACAATTATCTGATTTCACATAATTGAACGGTCTTACGCAATTCTTTTTTAAAATGCTCAAATTCTTCATCTGTATATGTTTGAGCATTTATAAAATTTTCATCAATATGCTTTGAAACAATAAATTTTTGCAAATAATATTTTTTTGCTCCATTAATTTGCTCACCTATTTTTAAAATATCTTCTTTTGAAAGCAAAGTTTTTTCTACTGTAGTTCTAAATTCATAATCAAAATTGGAATTTATTATTAATTCAATGCTTTTAGCAATTTTTGGAGTTAATGATTTGTTTTTTGAAATAATATCATATTTTTCTAATGGAGCTTTTATGTCCATTGCAATATAATCAATTAAATTATTTTCGGTCAATTCTTGTAATATGTCGGGATTTGTTCCGTTAGTGTCCAATTTTATCAAAAAGCCGAGTTTTTTAATTTTTTCTATAAATTCACTCAAATCTTTTTGCAAAGTAGGCTCACCACCTGTTATCACAACACCGTCCAATTTTTTTTGCCGATTTTTCAAAAACTTAAAAAATTCATCCTCTTGAATTAAATTATCAGAAATTTTATCAATTAGCTCAGGGTTATGACAATACGGACATCTAAAGTTGCACCCCTGCGTAAAAACAATCGCAGCAAGTTTATCGGGGTAATCTATAAATGAAACTTTTTGATATGCGCCTATTTTCAATTTTCAAGTTCCTTTTTTATTTTTAATTATAACTTAAAAAATACATTTTTTGTATGATGCTAAACCCCTCTAACATGAAATAAAATTCATGTAGCAAAAAGTAATAATTATACCGATTTCAAAAAGTAATCCAGAAACGAATTAATTTTTATAAATCGGTATGCGTGAGCCGGGAGCGACGTTTTCTTAAAAATCGGGCTTTGCCCGTTTTTATGAAAACTAACTCATTCTAGTAGATTGTTACGGGCTGAGGTTGGTAGTTGAAAAATTTTAAATTCAGAATGCAAAGTGTTCTTGAAGCAAGAGAAAAAATACAGGAAAATAAAGAACTTGAGCTTGCAAAGATTTTAAACATTCTAAAAGAACAGCAAAATTATTTAAAATCATTGGAAAATTCCCGCCAAAATACCGTAATGAGCCTTGAAAAGATACTTGATAAAGGCTCAAAGATTAATTTTATGCACATAAAAAACCATCAGGACTATATCGAAAAACTAAAAGGAGATATTTTAAATCAGCAACAAACCATCGCAAACACGCAAATCGAAGTAAATGCCAAAAAACAAGATCTGATAGAAGCAATGAAAGATAAAACAATAATAGAAAAACTAAAGGAAAAAGATTACAAGGCATTTTTAAAAGAACAAGAAAGACTAGACTTTATTCAAATCGATGAAATAGCAACGGGGAAATACGCAAAAAAGCAGACTAGCAGTTGGGGAAATAGAGGAAAATGACAGTTTTAGAATCATTTTTAAATTCAATAAAACCGGATTTGACAAAACAAACTTCAAATCTTATTGACAGCAACAGTTATATGGACAACGGCAACAACGGATTTTCAAAAGTATTTGAAAGTGCTAATAAGTCCTATAATTTTTCCTATGAAAAAACATCTGAATTTTTTTCCGGCTCTCAATCTTTTGATAGTACAAATTATTCAAGCAATTATATCAATAATGGCTTAGAACAAGAATTTTCAAAATTTTCAAGCTCTTCTGAAAATTCTTCTTCAACCAAAGAAAATTTCAGCAATGAAGAAATGGCTCAAGCAACAACACTTGCGGGACAAGCTGTTTATCAGGAAAACCGGCAAAATACGACAAATACTAAAACCGAAGATACTTCATCAAAAAATAATAAAAATGAACAAACAGAACAATCCTCAAAAGAAATAAAATCAAATTCGGAAGAAACAAGTCAAACATCAAAAAGTGAATCAACACAAAATAATTCTTCCGATAAAGCAACTGCAAAAACAGACAAATCCGAATTTGCGGAAGAATTAACAAAAAAAACATTAGTTAAAAATAAAACTGAAAATTTATCTGAAACAGCCGTAAAAAATATTGCTGAAAATAGTACCGAACAAGCAATTAAAAAAAATGATAAAAATGCAAATTTAGCAAAAGACGATAAAAATCTTGCTATTAATGAAACTTCCGAAAAAGTTTCTAAAGATAATAAAAATGTTGAAATTAAACTTACGGAAAATAAAAACACAGAAGCTCTAGCCGAAAAGCAAACTCCTGAAAAAACAACAGAGGCAGCCTCATTAAATATCAAAAAAGATGAATCGACAGAAAAAACTGAACAAACAGTCGAAAAAAAGTCATCTCTTCATGAACTTTTGAAAAATCTTAAAGCAACTTCCTCAGAAGAAACCAAAGAGCAAAATTTTAA
>JAQUYY010000291.1 GCA_028691575.1 Candidatus Gastranaerophilales bacterium | reverse complement strand
TGGATGAGTTTTTAATTGAAGAACGTAAAGAACTCGAACTGCAATTGCATTTACCTGTCCCAAAGGAAATTGTGATGGTTTTCGACAAGCCATGGGAGGGTAGCGGGAGCGACTTTGAAGTGGTGTTTCGTGATGGTAACCTGTTTCGCATGTACTATACGGCCGCTCAACTGACTAACTCTGATGGAACCAAGATTGGTGGTCATCCCAATTACGCTTGTTATGCAGAAAGTAAGGACGGTATCAATTGGGTCAAACCTGACTTAGGTCTGTTCGAATTTAACGGATCGGGGCAGAACAATATTATTTGGTCGATGCCTCAATTTGATAACTTCACCCCTTTCAAAGATACAAATCCCAAATGTAAGCCAGATGAGATATATAAAGCAGTTGGCTCCGGTGTCGGTGGGCTTTTTGCTTTCAAGTCAACAGATGGTATTCATTGGTCATATCTCTCTGATAAACCAATAATTACAAAGGGAAAGTTCGATACACAGAATAATGCCTTCTGGGATCCGATACGAAAGCACTACTGGTGCTATGTTCGCGACTTTCATGACAGTAATGGCATTAGAACCAACGATACAAAAACCGGCATCCGCGATATCTGCATCGCCACTTCGACCGACTTTCTTTCCTGGACCGAACCCCGGTTAATTAAGTTTGTTGATTCACCTGATGTTCCGCTCTACACTAACCAGGTTGTTCCCTACTACCGTGCTCCTCACCTGTTTTTGGGCTTTCCCACACAGTACTCTGACAGGAGGTTCACCCAAGCGGCAATGCAATCATTACCCGATTCAGAACACCGGCAGCAGAGAATGAAACACTCTCCTCGTTACGGAACTGTAATGACCAACGGGCTGTTTATGAGTAGTTATGATGGACTCGTTTTCCATCGTTGGGACGAAGTATTCATTCCTATTGGCCCGGAACGCAGCAACAACTGGGTTTATGGCGACGGTTTCCAAAGCCTTGGATTACTGGAGACTCCAGCTGAGGATAGTACAGCTTCCCCTGAGCTTTCATTCTATGTCGGAGAAGGACACTGGAAACCTTTGTCCAGGCTTCGACGCTATATAATTCGGATCGATGGTTTTGTATCGTTACATGCCCGGCAAAAGCCCGGTGAGTTTATTACCAAAACTCTCATCTTTTCAGGTAAGACCTTAACGTTGAACTTTTCTACATCTGCTGCAGGCTCAATTCTCGTTGAGTTGCAAGATGAGAAAGGCAAACCCTTTCCTGGATTCTCTCTTTCAGATTGTGATGAATTATTCTGAGACACACACGAACGTATTGTTACCTGGAACAATAACTCTGATGTAAGTAACTTAACTGGAAAACGGATTCATATACGCATGGTACTCAGAGAAGCGGACCTGTATTCACTGAAATTTCAAGAATAGTATATACAATATGAATTTTTAAGGTATGAGAAATTATTATATTTATAAATTTAAAACCAGGAAATAAATGGGAAAGACTAATGTTAAAGATTATCAAAGTATTATCAGTTTAAATGCACTTTCAAAATCTGGCCTAAAGTCAATTAATTCCCGCCGTAAATTTCTCAGGACCAGCTTGGTAGCTGCATCATGGCTGATTATTGCCCGTAATGCAAAAGGTTTCTATGAAAGCCCCGTATCAGAAGATCCGACAGCCAATAACAAATCGTGTATTGATTATGGCCGGTCGTTCATCTGCAACACGGCAGATTTTAATTCAGTTCGTATGTGGATAGAAAGTCGTACAACAATTATCGATTCGAAGACTGGAACCAGTGAAATATACTACCAGGGTGCATCTTGTAAAAGTGAAAACACCTTTGGAGAGAAAGACTTGTTCTATAAAGACAACTATGATTTTTTACCAATTTTCGGAAATGGAAAAGTACTTGTCTTTCGTCGTCATTCAAACAAACACGATGAAAGTTACAGGACCATAAAAAAGATGGAGGAGATGTGGGGAGACAACCCCGTGATTTACACGCCAGTTCCGAAAGTGGTAACTGAACTCAATACCTGGGAAAAGATACGCGATGCCACAGCGACAGGATTGCCAATCGTTACACAAACCGAATTTAGCAATACCGAAACAGGACTGACTGCTATCATCGAGTGCCCGTGCAAAACCATGAACATCAGTCATCCTAAAAAGATTTACCAGGTGGATTCAGGCCCTGTCGCTTTCCCTGATCTGACTAAACTATACGACACTCAGATTGATTGTCTGAATCTGGCCTTCATAGCCTTTAATACACCTCACTTTGCAGATTTTGTCATAGAGGCTCCAACTCCAATTAATGACGGTGAAAAGGAAGTGGCAACTGTTTACCATTATTCTAAATTGGTTACAATTACCACTAAAAATAAAATATTTGCATTAGGAAAAATCTGATGTAACAAAAGAAAATCGGGTGCTTAATGTACTTTTAACTCTAAATGCTATTAGTTCAATTATTTAACAAATATTTAAGATGAAAAGAATTTTTACCTTTTGTGTTTTAGTTCTATTACTTTTAAGTACAGGTTGTAAAAACCGCTCTGAAAGGAATAAAATGGGTGCATCAGCCAAGCAAAATATCACTTACGAGTATTTTGTTGCCCCTGCAGGTCCCCAGAATAATCGTAACAGTGAGTCAGCCATCATTCCTCTTAAAAATGGCTCCTTATTACTGGCATGGACCGAGTTCTATACTGATAATGGAGCTGATCACGGACCGGCGCGCATTTCCGGGAAAATATCAACAGATGGAGGCCGTGCATGGGGTGATAAATA
>JAQUYY010000032.1:12034-12768 GCA_028691575.1 Candidatus Gastranaerophilales bacterium | reverse complement strand
TATCATCCATTTTCGCAGTAAAAAACTCTTTTTTCATCCTATTTTATTAAGTTAAATTAAAAAATGGCACATACCATAGAAAACCGCTACAATTTTGTAATTAAAGATTTTTGGGATAATATAAATGCAAATAGAATATCTTTCTTTAATGAAAGAAAAATTTTTTTTCAAAACACCGCTTCTTGAAATTATTCAAGAAAGAGCAATAAATACTTTATGCAGCGAAATGATATCTGTGAATTCGGTAACTTATCATAAAAATTTGAAACGGCTTGATAGTACAGTAATGTGGGATATAGGCATACCTTCAAAGCCTGTCAAGCCGGATGATTCTGATGTAGCATAAAAAGACAGAATTTTAAATTCTGTCTTTTTATTATATCTTGCCCATATTGGAATATTTTCTACGATTTGAGCAAGCTCTCGCCATTAAAAACATTTCGCCTGCCTGTTTTTCGATTTTGTCATAAATCCGCAGACCTCAACCTCTGCCGAGATTTCGCTTTTTACTACAAATTTTCTGCAACAAAATATTGCCGATAAAAATTATTTTGGCTTTGTTTAATCTAACGGAATAACAAGAGTTTGACCTAAATTTAATCTGTTAGGATTTTTTAGATTGCTCAACTCTTGAATTTTTCTGATTTTTTCAGGACTATAAACACCATAATATTTAAGAGAAATTTTATCTAAAGTATCACCGCTTTTAATGGTATAATTCTCTGTTCTTGGAG
>JAQUYY010000032.1:0-12024 GCA_028691575.1 Candidatus Gastranaerophilales bacterium | reverse complement strand
GCAGATAAATTAACCGGTGTTTCTTCTTTAACAACATTTCCTTTAGCCCAAAGATTAAGGTCGACAAAACTATCTCTTGACGGATTGCCAAAATTCAAGATAGTCGTCATAAGAAACATGCAAAGTGCGCCTGTTACGAAGCCAACAGAAAGATAGACACCGGGAGATCTTTCTTCTCTAGTATTTGATTTTAATCCTTGCCATAATAAATCGAGTTCTCTATCTTTGTCTGATCTGACATAAACACCCGGTGAAGAATCGTATGGTCTGGTTTTATCTGACATAAGCTCTTCCAAAACTGCTATTCGCTCTTTTGATAAGTTAGATTTATGAACTGTACTGGATTTCATATTACCTCAACCCGCCGTATTATGACGATTATATTAACTCTAAATAATGATAAGAAACATGTGGGCAATAAGTCAAGACTATTAAATATATTTTTTACTTTACTCAACAAAACTTAATATCAAATCATAATGTTTATTAAAATTTTTTGTTAGTTACGGCAAAACAAATTCATTTTTAAAAAGAATAAATTGCATGCTATTTTATTGTGAAGATTTTTGTTATAAATTCAAAAAACCATTGTCATTTTAATACAAATAACATTATAACTCTTGATACAAAAGAATATTAAGAGTTTAAACCATGCAACCCATGTATTCATCATGTTTTCGGGGATTTGATTTGCGAAAACTCATGAGCCACATGGGATACGGCAATTTGAAATATTTTAACCTATAATCCTTGCTACGCATGAAATATAGCTTTACAAATCATGAAAATCATGGTATACCATGATTTATAGAGATTTTATTCATGCGAATGCAAGTATATTTGTATTTTTAAGCAGAGAAAGGAAGTATTGCCATGAAAAAGAATTTAGGATTCACTCTGGCAGAAACACTTATAGTTATTGCAATAATCGGAATAATTGCCTCAATAGTTACACCGATGTTATTTGGCACAACAAGTGACGCTGAATTAAAGTCAAAATGGAAAAAAATCTATGGAGATTTATCCCAAGCAACGCAATTAGTTATGCATAATAATGGAGGCAGTATTAGCGGGGCATTTACTGATGGGAATTCATTCAGAAATGCTTATTCAAATCATTTTAATATCATAAAATTCTGCAAAATCTCAGATGCGGAAGGCTGTTGGAAGCCTCATGGCGAATGGTATTTTTTAAATGGGACTACAGGTGCGATTAATGATACCAATAGACCCGGATTAATTATAAACAACGGTTCATTTATTGTATTTTATTTTGTATCAAACACTTGCAATAATAGTACGTCATCTTGCGGAGCTATAATTATTGATGTAAACGGCAGTAAAAAGCCAAATATGGTTGGAAAAGATATTTTTTATACAAGATTATTTAATAATGTTTTAACTCCATATGGCAGCGATAGAGAAGACTCAATGCATTTATGCGATACGGATCACTTTGGGCATAATTGTTCAGCTCAATATTTATACGATTAATATATTAAGAAAATTTTATAATTTATCCATGTTTTGAAAAATAATAATAGATATTATTAACAAACCAGTGAGTAGGGTACGTCATATGTCCCGTAAAACTTATTTTTCAATCAATCCCGGAATTGTGTCAATGATGATTTTTTTGTTTTTAATATCAACATCGGGTACAATTTTTTTAACAAAAGGAATCAAATGTTCATTATTATTTATATCTTTTATTGCTAAAAGATCTTCACCTTTTATTGTTGCAATAGAATCAACAATTCCAATCAAGTTATTATTTTCATCAAAAACGCCAGAGCCGACAAGATCATTTATATAAAATTCATCCTCCTGCAAAAAGCCCACTATTTTTGTTTTTTCGGCTTTTAAATCAAGCCCCTTAAATTCAAGCACTTCGTCAATCGAATTTATTTCTTTAAATTTGAAAAGGGCATTATTTTTATGAAATCGTAAAGACTGCACTGTTAATTTTATTTCTTGGCCGTTTTTGCAAACAAAAAATTCTTTTAATGATTTTAATTGTTTTTCTTTGCCTTGAGTATAGCCGACTTTTACTTCGCCTTGAATACCGTGAAAATTTATGATTTTTCCGACAGATAAAAATTCCAATTTTATGTTTCTCCATTTTTTATAGCCTGATATCTTGAATTATACCATCTTTTACAATAATTTCAGCATTTTTGAATTTATCATAAATATTTTCGCCGATAGAAAGTTCAACATAATTTTCCAAACTTCCCGTAACAATTATATTCTCAAGCCCAATGTGATTTATACTTTCTTTTTGAGTTTGCAGTTCTTGCTTAAAAAACGTCATTTGCTCAAGTTTAGCAGAAATTTCATTTAATTCGTTTTGAATATGCTCAAGCTTTTCATTATTAAAACCTGCCGAGTACATTTGATTTTGCATTTGCTGGTTTTGAAGCTCAAGCTGCATAATTTGGCTTTCAATAAGATGAATTTCCTTTAAAATTTCTTCCGTAGCCTGTTTTTTAAAATCTTTTGTAACAACAGTTCTTATTGTTACAGGTCTTTTAACTTTTATTTTTTGCATAAATGTAGCCCTCAGGTGCATTTTTAAGTAAAGCATGTTAAAATTTGTGTAAAAAGTCGTCCATATATTTTATTTACTTCTCTATAAAGGTTATATTAATATTAAACTATCTGCATTTTATAAATAATTGTCCAGGGTGGTAAAATTGTGATTAAATTTGAAAATGTTACTAAATATTATAAAAATCTCAGGATTTTGAAAAATGTTAGTGTTGAAATTCAAAAAGGTGAAGTTATTGCTATTATTGGTCCATCCGGTTGCGGGAAAAGCACTTTTTTAAAATGTGTCAACGGATTGGAAAAAATTAATTCGGGTAAAATTTTTGTTGATGATATTGATATTACTGCCTCAAAAGCTGATTTAAATGCATTAAGACAGAAAGTAGGCATTGTTTTTCAGCAGTTTAACCTTTTTCCACATATGACAGTAAAAGAAAATATAAAATTAGCCCCGATGAAAGTAAAAAAAATGTCTGATACACAAGCCGAAAAAATAACACTTCAATTGTTGGAAAAAGTCGGGCTTTTAAGTAAAATTGATAAGTATCCCGACCAATTATCGGGCGGGGAGGCTCAAAGAGTAGCAATTGCAAGAAGCCTTGCTATGAAACCGGATATAATGATGTTTGACGAGCCTACAAGCGCGCTTGATCCTAAAATGACCAAAGAGGTTTTGGAGGTTATGAAAAACCTTGCGCAAGACGGTATGACAATGATTGTAGTTACTCACGAAATGGAATTTGCAAGAGAAGTTGCTAATCGGCTTTTATTTATATCTCATGGCGAAATTATTGAAGACGGTGCGCCAAATGATGTTTTTAAATCGCCAAAACATAGTGATACAAAGATTTTTTTAAAAAATGTTTTAAGTGAATTATAATAGCATAGGAAATAAAATATGAAAAAAATAATAAGAAATTTTGGGTTATTGATGATTGGCATAACGCTATTTTCAGCATTAACGGCATGCAAATCAGAGTCTCAAAAAACGCAATTAGAGCAGGTTAGAGAAAACAATAAAATAGTTGTCGGTGTAAAATATGACAGCAAACCGTTCGGTTTTATTGACCAGGATCAACAACTTAAAGGTTTTGATATTGATTTATCAAGAGAAATAGCCAAAAGAATTTTAGGTGATGAAAAAACTGTTGAATTTAAACAAGTAACTTCTTCAAATAGAATTTTTGCTTTAACTTCAAACGGAGTGGATTTTGTTGCAGCAACAATGACGATAAATGACAAAAGAGAAAGAGTAGTAAATTTCAGTCAGCCTTATCATGTTGCAGGACAAGCTATAATGGTTCCTAAAAACAGTATAATTGCTAATGTAAAAGATCTTAACGGTAAAAATGTTGGCGTTGTTTTAGGATCAACAAGTGAAAGAAATTTAAGAAACATGGCGCCAAGAGCTTTTGTAAAAGGTTACAGAACATATACCGATGCATTTTCTGCTCTAAAAACAGGAAGAATTGATGCCTTAACAACTGATGATACAATTTTAACAGGTTTTTTATATGAAGATGATAATTTCAAAATTCTAAATCACCGCTATACAAAAGAACCTTATGGACTAGCATTTAGAAAAAGTGAAGATTCTATCTCTTTTCAAGACATTGTAAACGCTGCTCTTGAAGATATAAAAGCAGACGGAACACTAAAAAAACTTCAAAATAAGTGGCTAAGTATTCAATAAATTAATTGAAATAAAAAAGTAGGCAGAATCAAGCCTATTTGTATAAATATTCTGCGGAACAACCGTATCCGGCATTACTGCCTGTTGAACCTTCGCAGTAATTTTCATCATATTTATCGCCCTGAACTCCCCAAGGTTTTATTCCGTTTGATATTACATGAATATAAAAAATATCTCGACCTATAACATTAGGCTTGCTAAATCCGTTAACATCAATTATTACATAACCACAAGCAGGAATGCCTCTTGATGTATTCGTGCAGGCAGAGCTTAAATAATAAAACCTTAGCATTACTCCATTGTTAAGAATTAAAGACGGGTAATTTGCCCAGCTAGTTATAGGAGTCCCATCTAATGCATATGCCGAATCATTTGCATGCCAGCATACTCCAAGAGCGTGGTTTGTATCGCAAGATTTTATATAATTTAAATATTTGACATATTCGTCTCTTATTGTTGTAGTATTTGAAAAAGCACCTGCCAATGTTCCGTCATTATCATTCATAACAAGCATGGTTGCTTGGGATAAGTCGCCATAGATTTTTTTCCATTTTGACTTTAATTCAGCCTCATTTGTCGTGCCAAATAGCATTGGTGTTGCTATTGAAGCGATTATCCCAATTATTGCAATAACTATCAATATTTCGGCTAATGTGAAACCTAATTTTTTGATAAATCTATTCTCTGATTGTTTCATTTTGTTTAACATAATTTCCCCTTTTCATGCTTAAAGCATAAATATATTTGCATTTTCATAATTAAAATAGCTATAAATCATGATATACCATGATTACCATGATTTGTAAAGCTATATTTCATGCGTAGCAAGGATTACAGGTTAAAAGATTTCAAATTGCCGTATCCCATGTGGCTCATGAGTTTTCGCAAATCAAATCCCCGAAAACATGATGAACACATGGGTTACATGGTTTAAACTCTTGATATTCTTTTGTATCAAGAGTTATAATGTTATTTGTATTAAAATTATAATGCTGTTTTGAATTTTATAAATAAATTTGGCGAGATAAATCCCGCCAATTAAATTGTTTTTTCAAAATCAGTTATATAAGCTAAAATTAATTAAAATTTATTCTTCGTCTTCAAATTCTTCGTCATAAGAAATAGCATCGACAACTTTGTCAAATTCTTCATCTTCTTCGATTGCTTCAAAAGTGTATTCGTCATTTTCTTGATAAAGACGCATAATAACAACTTCTTCCTCTTCAGAATCGTCGTTTTTTGCTTCTTGATCTACATAAACCAACAAACCATAATCCTGATCATCAACATTAATAATATCTAATAATTCAAAATTATGCTCTTTGCCGTTTTCATCAATAGTTTTAATTATTTTATTCTCTTCAGCCATTTAAAAACTCCTTCTGTCTAAATATTGCTGTAAAATTATTGCCGCAGATGCAATATCAATCAAGCCTTTATTTTTTTTAGATGCTTTTTTGTTCTGCTCAGCTAAAATTCTTTCAGCTTGTTTGCTTGTTAATCTTTCATCTTCAAAAATAATATTAACACTTAATTTTTCTTTTAACAATTCCGTATATTTTTTTACATCTTCAGCCTGAGGACCGATTGTTCCGTTCATATTTTTAGGAAAACCGGCTACAATCGTTTTTATATTGTTTTGAGTGCAAATTTCACCTATTTTTTTTATTGAAGCATTCTCGGGAATCCTTAGCACAACCTCCAAAGGCTGTGCAGTAATTTTCAGAGCATCGCTAATTGCAACTCCGATTCGTTTTGTCCCGATATCAAGTCCTATAAATCTTTCAATACTCATTTCTAAACCAATAATCATTCAAGAATTCTATTATTTCACTAAAATCAGTATTTTGCAATTCATTTAGATTTTTAGAAAAATTTAGAGCAACAACATTTTTTTGAGGAGTTATGTTTTGAATTTCTTTTAATTCATCATGTTTAGCTTGCTCTCTTAAAAGGGATTCAAAAATACTTCTTTTAAATAAATCTTTGAAAAAAATATTGTTTTTTTGAATATTATCAGCTAA
Organism: Candidatus Gastranaerophilales bacterium; assembly: GCA_028691575.1. GTDB lineage: Bacteria > Cyanobacteriota > Vampirovibrionia > Gastranaerophilales > JAQUYY01 > JAQUYY01. The sequence continues at coordinate 5,757 of JAQUYY010000032.1, read as the reverse complement.
AAACATTGCATCATCAGATTTTTGAACTTCTTTATTAGTCCAGAATAAATATGCTTGATTAATCAGCCTATTTTTATATTTTTCACAAATTTCATCTGTCATAAAATTTTCGATAAAAAGTTTTTCTTCTTTTTTTAAATATTCCAAAATATTTGTATTTTCAGTAATTTTAGAAATATTTTGCAAAATTTCTGCAATATTGGGATACTCATTTTCATTTATAAACCAGCATTTAAATTCATTATAATTGTAAATATTTTCCTTTTGAAAAACCTCTTTTTTCAAAAAATTTTCATCAATTTTTTCAGATTCAATATCAAAAAGAAGTTTTTTCCAAACAACATATTCGTAACAAAGCTCAGAATTATTGATTTTATTAATTTTTTCAGCATTATCAAGACAATATTTGCAGTATTGAGGCGAAATTTTAAAACTATCCGAATGTTGTTGAAATCTGTCTGCAATTTTTTCAAAATCGTTTACTGAAATATTATAAAACCCGAAACAGTCTTCAATTCCGTCAACATCATTAATCACAGAACTAAACATATAAATTTTGCCTTCATCAGAAATTCTGCTGGCAATTATACCCTGAGTCCCTGTACCGTCAATTGCACAGGTTAAAAATTTGTATGGTTTTGAAATATCGCAAATATTTGGAGGGATAATTTTATCTTGATAATTATCAATATCAATGCCTGCAATTTTAAGCATTTTCAGACTTTTTTCCGCCAATTTAACAAAATCATTTTGATCGGAATATTCAATTATATTCTTCAATACCGGTACAACACCATATGATTTAATATTTCCTGCAAGCTCAATCAAATCAGGCAGCAAATCCAATGAATATCTCGATTCGACAATAGGAATCAAAATATTTTCCAATTCCTGAGTATTATAATCGTCTTTCAGTGAATTTATTAATTGAAATTGCTCTGTTTTTCCAAGAGTAAACAAAAAATCCAAAAAATCCAACTGTGCTTCAGGGTTAAATGCAGCTACATCAAGAAGTTTTTGAGTTTCTTTATTGATAAGTTCCTGAGGATTTTTAAAATATGTAATCAGCTCATCCGGATTAATTGCTTCTCCAAGAACTCTTAATGTCATCGCTGAATAATCTTTCAATTCATCTGAAATGCCGGGAAATTTTATATTATTCCACAGAGCATCTTTAACTTTTTGCGACTTGTCAGCTCCTATATGAACAAACAAAATTGCAATAATTTGAGCTTTTTCTTCATCAGCTTTTGAAAATTCTTTTAATAAAACATCTAAAACCCCTTCATAATCTTCTATTTGCAACAATCTGTCTTTAGCATCATTGAAAAATTCTTGTTCACTTGATGTTAAATGAAAACTTTGCAAAATTGATAAAATTTCTGCTCTTATTTGAAGTTTAGAGAGGTTTTTTAAAATCATTTGTTATTTTTTGCTCCTTGCCAAAAAGCGTCTAGAATCTGTTGAGCCTGTCCTGATGGGATTCTATCTTCCAAAATCAAATATTGAACAGCAATCATGGTACATTCAGAGCAAATATTGACTCCCGGACCTTGTATCATTTTCAGAACTTGATGATTGGGTCGGCTGCAAAATGAACATATTACAACTTCTTTTTCTGTTTTTTCTTCTTTTTCATTTTCCGTTGATTTGTGCCGTGCTCCTGATAGAGAAACCACTTTATCGTTATCTTTTTCTGCCATTATTTTCACCTGTATTTTTATACATATTATTATTTTAACGCAATATCAAAAACCTTTCCTTGTTTTAATGTTTCTTAACAAAATACGCCGTCAAATAGTTTCGTTATCGACAGTTTTGTTTACAACATATAATTTTATAAATTTAATTTCTTCTTAAGAATTAAAATAATCGCAAATCAACTTTGGCTCGGATTTTTTTCTGAATGCAAGTTTTTTAGCAAGTCTGATAAAGACACTTTCTGAATCTTTTTCCTCAAGTGCTTTTCGACAAATAGCCCTTTCCAAGAGCATTTTATTATAAGTTCTATCAGAGATTTTAACTTTTTTAATATTTTTTTTAAACAAATCTATTTGTTTTGTAAGTGATTTTTCTCTGTTTTCCAATTCTTTTCGTGATTTTTTCATATTTTAATGAAGCCTCTTTAATAGCCTATAAATTCCCTTTGCCTTGTAAACAGGGCAACTATGGTAATTATTAAATTATGTTTTTTAAAATTAATTGAATACTGGTGTGTATTTAAAATTTCTATTAAAATAATAAAGTATGAATTACATATTTACGTCCCCTAAATGGCTGAAAGCATGTAATAGTTTTCTACTTTAAATATATTAAATTTTTTATAAAAGAGTATTAAATGGTACAATCAATCAAAATATTAATAGTCAGATTGAGTGCAATCGGTGATGTGGTGCATTCATTACCTGTTTTGCATGCGCTAAAACAAAAATATCCGAATTCTCAGATTGATTGGGTTGTCGAAGATAAAGCTGCCGATTTAATTGTAAACAATCCCTTAATAAACAAGGCTTATGTGCTTCCTCGAAAAAAATGGAAATCGCAAAAAAACAAGTTAAATACTACAAAAGAATTTTTTAACATAATATCTGAAATAAGAGTTGAAAAATACGATATAGCAATTGATTTGCAGGAATTATTTAAAAGTGCTTTTATTATGTTTTTAAGCGGAGCAAAAAGACGAATTGCCCACGATAAAACAAGAGAATTTGCACATATTTTTGCAAATGAAAAACTTCCTGCTCACGATATATTTGACATAAATAAACCTATTATTGAAAGATACTTAGAGCCTGCAAATTATTTAGGAGCAGCTGTTGAAGATGTGCTGTTTTCTATTCCTCTATCTTCTAATGAAACAGTAGAATATATAAACAAACTTCTCGCAGATGTTAATTTTACAAAGCCGATAATTATTTTTTCACCTGCAACCACTTGGGCTTCAAAACATTGGCCGGAAAATTATTGGGCAAAATTAGCCGACATGCTCTGTGATGATAATAATATTATTTTTGCAGGGGCACCAAACGATGCAGCACTTATTAACAGAATAATATCCTCATCAGAGAAGAAAAAATATATTTCACTAGCAGGAAAAACAAGTATTCTAGAACTTTTAGAACTTTTTAAAAGAGCAAGTGTTGTTGTTGCACCTGATACCGGACCTGCTCATATAGCAAATGCAACTCAAATCCCGGCTATAATTTGCATATTCGGCTCAACTGCCTATAAAAGAAGTGGTCCGTATGGAAAAAAACATTTTTCTCTGTCTGCAAATTTATCTTGTCAACCCTGCTTTTCAAGACAATGTAAATTACAAACTAACAAAATGGAATGTATGAAACAAATTTCACCACAACTGGTGTATAATAAAATAATTAATGCAACAAATCATAAAGGCTAAAATATGAATAATTGGTTTTCAAAAGCGTTTAAAGGCGTAAAAAATTTCAATCGCAAACTTGCAATGGTCGAACATAATGTTCTTGATGAAAGTCGTAATTTTATGGAAGTTTTTGAAAGAAATATCTACCTGGAAAAGGAAATTGAAGAAAAAACAGAAGATCTAAGCCAGGCAAACAAAAGTATTCTTACTTTAAAGCATATTTGGAGCACAATGAATTCATCTGAGCCTTTATCAAACGTTTTAATGACAATTACAAACGGTCTGTGCGATGAAATGGGATATTTATATTCTATAATTTTTCAAATAGAAGAAATTGACGGCAGAAAAATTCTAAAAGCGAAAATTTCATCTAAAAATTCCTATTCTTCAAAAATAAATAACATAATTCAAGGTGATATAAACAATCTCGCTATTGATATGGAAAATAATAAAGAAAATATTATAGTTAAAGCAGTTAATGCAAATGAAACTTTGAATACTAAAAACTTGTTTGAAGTTTTTAAAGGTTGCCATCCCGAATTTTCAAATGAACATATACAAGGATTGACTAAATTATTTGCAGGAAGATCGGTTGCGGTTATTCCTATTCCTTCTCAATCGGAAATGTTTGGTTGTCTTATAGTAATATCAATAAGAACAGAACTAACTCCGACCGAAAAGAACTTTTTGACATTATTTGCAAGACAAACAGATTTGGCGGTAACCATTGCAGGACTGTTTGAGCAAGTAAGGAAACAGGCAATTACCGATCCTTTAACAGGTGTATTTAATCGAAGACACTTTGAACAATGCTTGCAGGCTGAGGCCGACAGAGCAAGACGTTTAAAACAGCCTTTTACTCTGGTTATGCTAGACTTAGACTTTTTGAAAAAAATCAATGATAAATTAGGACACTCCGCAGGAGATGCTGCCATTGTCAGGATAGGAGAAGTTTTAAAACAAAATGCACGTTCTGTCGATATTCCTGCAAGACTTGGCGGAGAAGAATTTGCGCTTATCCTTCCCGGCATTGATATGGAAGGCGGAATTATTGCTGCTGAAAGAATACGTTCTGCAATTGAAGAAACTCCCGTTAAAAATGTTGGCAAAGTTACTGCCAGTATTGGCGTTTCAACTTTCTTAAAACATGCTTATACTACAGATGAACTTGTTGAAATGGCTGATGCTGCAATGTATAGAGCGAAAGAAAAAGGCAGAAATCAGGTAAAAGTAAGCCTAATGTCAGAATCAAACAAACATTAGGGGTTTAAATGAAAAATTTTAAAAAAGAAGAAATCATAAATCACCTCTGGAACTGGTTTTCAACTTATAAAGGAAAAGAAGATATAAAAGATACTTCAAACCTCCGAAATACAAAATTTGATTGTTATATAGAAAGTAAAATTCCCGATCCCCTTTCTTTTTCGGTTTTTGAACTGTCTGATAAAGGTGAAGCATTGATTGATAATGCAACTGAGGTAATGGAGAGCGAAGCTGCATTTTTTTTATTTGTAAATACAAAAACAGGCTGGATGTTTGCGGTAAAAAATACGCCTGAAAATGTTAAAAAAATGATTAAAGGCGAGCCTATTCAACAAATTAAAATTAAAATAGCAACTTAATATAATTTCTTATCTTACCACATTAATATATAAATTTTACAAATTATTAAAAAGCAAAAAGAGCAAGCCCAATAGAGCCTTTGGCAATAGTAGAGCCAGCTTGGCTAAAAGATTAGAAGCAAACAATGATAAAGAGTTTTACTGGGTTTTTCTTTTTCTTTCGGCTACGGTTTCTTTTTCTTTTTGTTAGTAGGTAAAAAGAAAAAGAAATGGTAACAAAAACCAACCCAACAAATAAAATTCAATTATTATAGTTCCGTCTACCAACAGTTTTCATTTTCTTGTCGGCACAAGAAAATGAAGCAAAAAAAACTTAAAATTCATTGATATAAAGTCTTTGTGCATCAATCCAATTTTCATAAGGTTTTTTATTATAATTTGCTTCATGCAAATAAAACGCCAGAAACTGAATTCTCTCATTAATTTCTTTTTCTGCCAAAATCCAGTTCCATTCTGCATCATAGCAATTATTTTTATAGTGAAGAAATGCTTCTTCTTCAATTCTATCGTAAATAATTTGTTCTCTTTGAGCTTCTTCCCAGTCAGAATTTTCATTTCCCGGAATATTATAATTAATTCTGTTCAAATACTTGTAATAAGCTCTTGTTCTAACATTATTATAAAAATCAGACATCTTTTCATACTCCATTTTCTTACCTGATTTAATTCTATCATTTTGCGAATAAAAAATAATTCGCTGTTTGTGTAATTCTTTTATTTTTGTTATTATATACTTCTCCAAGGAATAAA
>JAQUYY010000290.1 GCA_028691575.1 Candidatus Gastranaerophilales bacterium | reverse complement strand
ATATTCATCTCTTCTGTTTGAGGAAATTCCCGTTGTCTTAAAAACGCATATCCTTCGTTTTCCTGTATAAATACTTCAATCCCGATTCCCGAAAAATATTGTTTGATATCTCGCTGATATTGAATGAGACAATCCCACGCCAATTTTTCATCGTTATAAATTACACCTTGAAAGAGTCTTATTACTGCTCGAGCATATGGTAACGTCTCATTTTCCATACTAATCCCCTCCACAAATTATAATTTGAGGTAACTGAATTTCGAAGTACCTATCAGAATGTTTGTTCCAAAGGATCATGGTTTCGTAGATATCTGCATTTATGAACGCTTTTTTGTTTTTTAATGCGATATCGACATAAACAAGAATTTCTGCTAGACCTCGTTCGATAGGGTAATGTTCAATAACCGATTGTAGGGTGATTTGTGAATTATTCTGGAGCAATTGATCCAATCTTGCTTGCAATTCTCTCCGGTCAATATCAAACTGAGAGTATAGACGTTCAGTATTAACTAACTCCGAAGAACCATTCTCAATAAGTTTTTTCACTAATTCTGGACTAACTGCGACATCCCATAAAGGACGTTCCATAATCATGTTAATTTGAGGATTTCCCGGGATTGTGATGAAATCTTTATTACTCGGGGGATTATTTCGTATTTGAACCGCTGTAGATTTAATTTCCTTAATAATTTCAACAATTTTCTTATTCTCTAAATAGATTCTATCATCGAGGAATTTCCGTAATTGTTCGTTTAGATTATGCTTTGTAGTATTGACACGATTTCCAGCCTCGATTAAATGATATTTCAATCCATCCAAAGTGTCATCTTTTTTAATCTCTTGAACTTGAGGAAGACGAATAATAATCTCAATAAGTTCATCCAATTCGTCTTGACTGGTTTGTGATAATAGCAAATCCCAAAATGCACGAAAACTCCGACCCTGATCAGAATTTAAAAAAATATCATGACTTGTAAATACACTCTCTAACAATTCTCCTTTTTGAACGTCCTGGAGAATTTGCTTTTTTCGAACTTCGTGATCAAGTTCGCGAAAATTATATTCAATTTGTTTGAAATCGGAAAGTAATTTGTTGGAAGTATCGGACACTTCAAAATATCGTTCCTTGATTTGTGTATCTGTTAATTTTTCAAGAATTCCTGAGTTTATCTTATCGATCTCCGTTTCAATTTCACTTTTCTTCCGTTCCAGTTCGACCAATCTCCGGAGTGGGTCTTCAGAATTTTTGTATGCGATTTCTCGTAACATCTCGATAATTTTTAGTAAACGCGATTCCGTCCCAACAAACTCACGCGACTCTAATTCATTTATCCATTCCAGTGCCTTTTCCGTTGATGGTGTAAGCTCGAAGCATGGTTCGTCGGAATTATCAGGATAATATTTCCTTAGATAGCCATCCGAAGTCCATTTATCGAGATAATTTTGTGGGGATTCCGGATACAACTCATTTCCAAAGACATTCCGAAGATGATATATCGTATCTGTAAGATGAGATACGAGTTCATCATTCGAAATAGTAATTTTGTTGTGATATTTGAAAGCTTGAAAAAGAAAACTAATAATAAGCGGGCTATTGGCGGCATTAAATAATCGTATAGTCGGATTATTTTCTTTGAGATTTTTTACTTGATAATAATCCATTTGAGCACATGAATAGTACTCGTGATTTATTATATGACAGTATCGAATTCGTTCTCTATAGATAATTTAGATATCGATTGATTAGAGCGCGCCGCACTTGCGGAGCCATTGCTAGCAAGTGAAACGATTTTACAAGAGTGACATTTTTTCAGGAATTGGGCAGTTTTTAGAAGAGTGGCATTTTTACAAGATACCTATAACTCATACAATGAATGCGTGGATTCAAATTTGAACCACATTTTCTCCCCACACAATCAGCCTCGTACCTGATTCCGTCCCGGCCAGAAACGTTATCACCCGTCATGTCCTACGAACACGTGAACAACACACCCCGCAGGGAATGACAGATGCTCGATAAACTGGATCTCACAAAAACAACCGATGAAAAAAAATATAACGAGACCCTTTCATCATTGCAGGAACGACTGGGGATACTCCAGCGGGCGCTCCGTGACCTGAACATTCCCACCATCATTGTCGTCGAGGGCTGGAATGCGGCGGGTATCACCATGACCATCCACGAGATCGTCCAGGCCCTCGATCCCCGCGGGTATACCTTAAATGCCATCGAGCGGCCGACAGCCGAAGAGAAAAGTCACCCGTTTTTATGGAGATTCTGGCTCCGTATTCCTCCCCGCGGGCGGATCGGTCTCTTTGCCCGGAGCTGGTATAGCCGGGCGATCACCGAGGAGATGCAGAATCCCGTGTGGCAGAAATCCTTAAAAGGACGCTCCAGCCGGATCAACAAATTCGAACGGCAACTCTGTGATGACGGTGCCATCATCTTCAAATTTTTTTTGCACATCTCAAAAGAGGAGCAGAAACAGAGGCTTGAACAGCGCGAGCGAAACCCCCTTACTGCGTGGCTGGTGACCCCGGCCATATGGAGTATCCATCACCATTATGATGATTCGCTTCCCCTGCTTGACGATTTTATCGATAAGACCGATACCGATTATGCCCCGTGGACGATGGTGGAAGCAACCGACCGGAAATACGCCATCCTGAAGATCTACCAGACGCTGGTAAAGACGCTTGAGAAGCGGGTTGCCCTGGAAAACGAGGGGAAGGTGAAGACGATAAAAGAAAAAGATCTCATGAAACCCCGTAAGATTCCGGTCCAGAG
>JAQUYY010000289.1 GCA_028691575.1 Candidatus Gastranaerophilales bacterium | reverse complement strand
GTTTTTTCCTGTGATGCAAATCCGCAAATCTGCTCCGACCTGGCGAGACAGGAATTTTGCGTCATGCAAAAGTTCTGCGAAATCACTGCGCCGCTCAGCAAGCGGATGAAGGAAAAGATGGAGACGTTTTGTTGTATTCAGCGGCTTCGGGAGACGGCAAAAATATATACGCACCGGACAGGATTCCATCAGGGTTTCCATCGTAGTCCCGAATATTCTTGAGAATGGGGTCTGACTTTTGTTCCAGCCGCACAAGGCAACACTCGACCGAAGTTCGCGTGCGGCGCGCACTATGCCTTCGGAAGCGTTGACATCGACCTTGACCAACGGGATTACAGGAATGTCCACCGAAGCCGCATGCACAAGGCATTGGGCCAAAAGCTTTTCCCCATCGGCAACGGACTCGTCGATGTCTATACTTTCCTGAACGATGGCGACAGGGTATATCGCGCCAGGCAGCGCGGTGTCGCGGAGCAGAAACGCAAAATCAAGCAGCTTGACACTGCCGAAGCCGGGTCGGATACGGGAACAAGAAACCGCTGCTCCGTCCGGAGCGGTGTTTCCCGGATAATCGGCTGCTCTAGCATCTTTTTTCCGTAACGTTCCACCATCCAGGCTCCCAGCGGACAGGTTACCGCAATCATGGCTATTGCGCCGTTAAGCACTGTTTCGTCGAATATTTTGAGGTCGTAGCCAACCAGAACGGCGGCAAGCGTAGCCGCCGCCTGCACAACGCTGAGACCGAACATTACCCGTCCGGCATCACTGCTGTAACCCGACAAACGCGCCGCCAGCCATGCCGCAATATATTTCGTCCCGATGACAAGAATGACCATCGCGGAGGCAACGAACCAGCTGCGCGGACTCGTAAGAAGCGCCCCCGGCGCAACCAGCATCCCGACGGAAATCAGAAAAAACGGGATGAACAGAGTGTTCCCGGCAAAAACCACACGGTTCATCAATGCGCTATGCTCCGGAATTAGCCTGCTGAAGGCGGCTCCCGCAAGGAACGCCCCTATTATAGGTTCCATCTTGGCAAAATGCGACAGATACGAACAGGCGCATACCGTAACGATCACAAAAAGAAACTGTGCCCCGCCCGCATCGGTTACATTCTTGAAAAACCAGCGAGCAAGACATGGAATTCCCCACCATATCAGAGCGAAAAGCGCAGCCATCCCTGCGCCTATCCTCATCCAAAATGCCGGGCCCAGGCTTTCCCCTCTGGCGGAATCCGCTATCACCGCAAGTACCAGCAGCGCAAGCGTATTGGTAAGTATCGTAGCTCCGACTGTTACTGCGACAGGTGTGCTCCGGGATATCCCGAGGCGGCTGGCGACAGGGTACGCCAGAAGAGTGTGCGATGCAAACATGCTTGCAAGGAGGATCGAAGTCGTCCAGTCGAAACCCAGGAGGTATTTTCCCGCGAATGTCCCGATACCCTGCGGGACGGAAAATGTGAGAAGACCGAAAAGAATACTCTGCTTCTTTGTTCTGACAAAACGGTGCAGATCGATTTCTAGACCGGCCAGGAACATGATGTACAAGAGGCCGACGCTTCCGAAAAGAGTGACCGCCGTATCTCTCGCCAGTACCCCGAAAACATTGGGCCCCAGAAACATGCCGCCTGCAAGCAGAATTACTATGTCGGGTACTCGCGTCCTCGCCGCCAACAGGGGGGCGGCGAGCATCATCAATATGAGAATCGTGAATACAAGTATCGGATCGCTTAGCGGAAACACTTTGCACCTCGGCATGTTATACAGCCCGTTAATATAACTTGCCGGTCGGATTTTGTAAAATCAATTTCCGCGGACTGCTGACTATCTTGATATTCCGAGCGCTGACATAAGATAGTTCATCTGTGAATTCATATCGCTGACCATCGTCTCCATATTGGCAAAATGCTCCCATAACTGGGCTTCATAATCGGTCATATCCAACGTGAGAGACGATATCTTTTTTTCACTGTAGGAGATCAAGCTTTCCAGTGATTTCTGGCGCAATGTCAAGGCCCCGCTGACGGGATCTGTCAGCTTGTAAATATACTCGTCAAGCTGCCTCATTATTCCGGAACCCTGCGATTTTCCGCTTGTGCTTTCTCCCCATCCCCGCAAAAGGTCCATGACCTCTTCAAAATTATTTTCCAGGACATCGTCCAACTTGGATTCATCGAGCACGGACAATTGGTTGTCCTGTCCGGAAAACCCTACTCCTATTTTATAAAGAGAATTGAAATTCTGATCCATGTAATTGGGGTTCTTCTCGACCGTGGTGGCTATCGAACGGAATCTTATATACATCGAAGAAAGAAGCGTGTCTCCCTGGAGTATTCCGGTCGCCGTAACCGAATTGCTGTCGCTTGAAAGCCGAACAGTGCTTTGAGTTTTGATGTAGGTCATTGTGTCGTTATATTTGGATATGAAATCGGAAAGAAGACTTTTTACCGTTGCTGTATCGTTTTTTATGGATATGGTTTCAGAAGTTCCGGAATTCATTTCTTTCAGGAAGTTAAACGTCACCCCCGAAATGGCATCGGTTATGCCGGTATTGGATGCCCCGCTATAGGCAATACCATTTATCGTTGCTGAAAGGTCCTGTGATTTTTGTATCTCGTTTTTCAAGGTGCCGGCAGCTTTGAGCACTCCGAGGCTCTGGAGAAAATTTCCCGTTCCGTCTTCGATGTTTATATCGGAGGCTCCGGTTTTTGTTCTCTCTATGACAAGCTGTTTTCCCACTATGTATGCTTTCACGTTTTCTTCGGCATCCATGTTGGCCGCCGCTGCATT
>JAQUYY010000288.1 GCA_028691575.1 Candidatus Gastranaerophilales bacterium | reverse complement strand
GGTAGTTCATTTGGGACTGATTTTCCCTTTTAAATTGAAATTTTATAAAAACGGCAAGTTTATTCCGGCAAAAAAACAATGTTTGCTTTCAAAATCAACCAATAATGGTAAAAACGATAGAAAACGATTTGAAACGGAGCATAAATGCTTCCATATTTCCTAATGGGATATGTTTCCATATAATAAACGAATTTTCTTATGAAAACATCAGCAGTGGAAAAATATGAAGCTTATATGACCGTCGAGGACGTATGCCGATATTTAGTCGCAACCAAGGAGACGGTTTATCGTTGGATAAAGAAAAAGGGGCTTCCTGCCCACCGCATTGGCAAACGGTGGATGTTTCGTCGAAGTAAAATTAATTCGTGGGTTGAATCCGGTAAAGCCGCTGAATTATAATTTGAATTGAATTGGCTGGAGATTTTTATAATGCCGACTCTTGAATGGATAGGAAAAGAAAAAGTTATAAACCATCATCAGGATGTTCCGTTCCGGGTTTTGGAACGGAAATACAGTTTTGATGAAAAGGGCCAGCACAAGGCCGACAACGGCAGCGAAAATATGATCATTCGAGGAGACAATCTCGAAGCCCTGAAAGCCCTGCTCCCCCGCTATGAAGGAAAAGTCAAATGTATCTATATCGATCCTCCTTACAATACCGGCAATGAAACCTGGGTTTATAACGATAATGTCAATGATCCCAAAATAAAGAAATGGCTCGGTGAAGTTGTCGGCAAGGAAGGCGAAGACTTGTCTCGCCACGATAAATGGCTTTGCATGATGTATCCCCGATTACGGATATTGCAAAAATTATTAACTAATGATGGAGCATTGGTAATAAGTATTGGTCAACAGGAAATTTCAAATCTCTTACTTTTATGTAAAGAAATATTTGCAAGTAAGCAAATTACATGTGTAACAGTTCAAACTTCAGGGGGGAAACCTTCTGGAGGATTTAATTTCCAACATGAATATTTAGTCTTTATTGTTCCTCCTGATTTTAGTTCAAATCCATTATTATATTTTGGAGGAATTTCAAGAACTCCTTTTGAAGGGCTTACACTTGCCACATTTGATAAGACACAACGGCCTAACCAAACTTATCCGATATTTATTGACGCTTCTAATGGCAACTTAGTTGATATTGGAATGTCTCTTCAAGAACGGATAAAAACAGGGGAATATACCGGAGAAGCAAAAGACTTTAAGTTTGATTATACTGAAGCTCCTAAAGGGACAGTTGCCATATGGCCTATGACGAATAAAGGGAATGAATGCGTATGGAGGCTAATCCCATCCAGGCTAAAAAACGATTGGGGAAAAGGATATATCAAAGTTAGTTTAAATAAGGATAAAAAGAGTTTAAACAAATTTAGTATTCAATATCTTCCAGAAGGGGTTATCAAGAAAATTGAAAATGGGGTATTAAAAATTACCGGGACGGAACCTAATAAGCCTACACTAATTCTAGATAACAATCAGACCGTTGGAAGCGAAATTCCTACAATTTTAATTGAGAAAAATTTTTATACAGTAAAAGGAACTACTCTGTTAGAAAACATTCTTGATAAGAAGGAATTTAATTACCCTAAGCCGTTGGAATTAATTATGGAAGTATTGAGAGGAATAAGCTCTTCAGGTGACATTATTCTTGATAGCTTTGCTGGTTCAGGGACAACGGCTCATGCCGTTTTAAATCTTAATAAACAAGATGATACTAATCGCAAATTTATCCTAGTAGAAATGGAAGACTATGCGGAGAAAACGACTTCCGAGCGAGTAAAACGAGTAATTTCTGGATATGAATATACAGGGAAACAAGAAATCGAAATCTTTTCCCAAAAGCTTACTGTTTCCAATCTTAAAGATGGGGTGAAGTTACTGGACGAAGCGCAAAGTATTGTCGATGAGCATAAAACAGAATTTTATAAAATAGGCAAGCCGATAATCAAGGATGATTCTTTGAAGGTAATAGGAACAAAAATCTTTAAAGAGCGTATGGATGGTACTGGCGGTAATTTCAGTTTTTATGAACTTGGGGAGAGGCTGTTGCTGGAGAATGGCAACTTAAACGAGAAGGTCGGAATAGACAAGATTCGTGAATATGTGTGGTTCATGGAGACTAAAAGTGCTTTTCCTGATGATTCAGAAAAAAGCGGCAAATATTTTTTGGGTACCAGCAATGAGACGTCATATTACTTTTATTACGAGCAGGGACGGGCGACAACGCTGAATCACGCGTTTTTGAAGACAGTCAAAGTTAAAGCTGCCGGTTATGTAATCTATGCCGACATAAACACGCTCTCCGCCGCCGAAATGAACAAATACGGAATAGTGTTCAAGAAAATCCCCCGCGACATCGCGAAACTGTGAGGAGTTAATATGACAGAACTAACAGTCAAAGATGTTTCCATACGGCTTATCAAGGTCAATATGGAAGATTATATCTGCATTTCCGACATGATAAAGGCAAAAGACGGTGATTTTTTTGTAACCGACTGGCTTCGTAATCGAAACACCATGGAATTTTTGGGAGGGTGGGAGAAGATTAACAATCCGGATTTTAATTATGGCGAATTCGCCACAATTAGAAATCATGCTGGACTGAACAGCTTTAAAATCAGCGTAAAGGAATTTGTTGAAAAGACAGGAGCCATTTGTCTGCAAGCCAAAGCAGGGCGTTATGGAGGTACCTATGCGCACAAGGATATCGCGTTTGAATTTGGCATGTGGATCAGTCCTGAATTCAAAATCTACCTGATAAAAGAATTCCAGCGCCTGAAAGAGGAAGAACAGAAACAGTTGGG
>JAQUYY010000031.1 GCA_028691575.1 Candidatus Gastranaerophilales bacterium | reverse complement strand
TATTGCCATTCTTTAGCCCTCCTTACATAACAATATTTTTCGGAAATACTTTCCGAATTATAGTTACCTTTATTTCGTTTAAAATCTTAGCCATTTCCACAACTCCTATCATTTGTAAACTGCTTCAGCACGTGGATGACTATTTTCGTTTTACTTGTGCAATTATGAATGTATTTAAGCTTAATAATCATTACCGCAATCGGTTATCTATATGGCTAGTTCTGTTTTTGGCATATTTTGGATTTTTCAAAAAAAATCATTAATATTTTTTATGTGAATTGATAAATTTAATCCCCGGCTTAACTCAAAAATAGTCAACAAAAGAATATACAACAAATAGTTGATGTTAATACCTTTGAAAACCTTTACAGTTATGCTAGGGGGGAGTAAAATATAGTGTTACTTTATTCAAAAAAAGAAAATTCTTTAATTAATGCAGGATTTAGCGACTGCCCTAATTTAAAACGTTCTTTTTACTGGTTTTCAAACGAATTTTCAAAAACACTGGAAAATTCCTCTGATGAATTCTTGGGCAAGGATTTTAAAATTTCACTCATTGGTTTAAATAACGTTACAGACATTTTTTGGAAAAATACTGATTTCTTTGTTACACAGATAAAAATGACTCCTTATGTTCCTTGTTTTATAAGGAATTCACAAGAATCCGTCAAAATATTTTTAGATAATTCTTTAGGGATAAGAAAACAATTTTCTCTCGCCGCTATAACTGATTTAGAAGCTCAAATTTTAACTTCTTTTAATCATTTTTTCTTTAAAAAATTAAAATCGCATTTAATCAGTGAAAAGAAAATTCAGAAAAATTTTAACAGCGATACGCCGATTGATTTAATACATTTTATTTTTAATGTTTCTTTTAACAATGAAGATTCCGGCATAATAATAATTTCTCTTCCCTCAAAAATTATTAAAGTACCTGAAATTTTGCCTTTCCCCGAAAAACCGTTAAATTTAAATCAGTTTAACGAATTAAAAACAGATGTGGATATTTATGCAGGTTCTTCAAGAATTTTCTTAAAAGAATTAAAAAATCTTGAAGAAGATGACATTGTAATTTTAGATAACAGTAATATTCATGCAATGAGGATAAAAGGACGATATGAAATGGACATTAACGTAAACCCTGATCCTAACATGGTAATTAATATAAATGAAGAGGAGGATAATCAAGTGAACGAAACCAATACTCCCATTCAAAATCAAGATATATGGGACAATATTCAGGTTGATATTAAAGCTGAATTTGAAAAAATTAAAATGCCTCTTGGAGAACTAAGACAAATAAGCGAAGGTCTTATTGTTGATATAGCACCTATAATAAGAAATCAAGTTGCATTAAAGGTTGAAAATAAAGCTGTTGCAAGAGGAGAGTTGGTTATAATCGGTGATAGATTTGCAGTTAAGCTTACCGAAGTTATTCAAGAAGCTGATGAAGATGAAATCGAAGAAAATATGGAATTAGAAGATGAGGAAGAAAATACAGATTCTTCTTCCGAAACCGATGGTGAAAATGAAGATTTAGACGATGATGACTTCGATTATAGCGATTTTGAAATAGAAGACGACGTTTAGGAGTTAAGGCTTATGACTCAATACATTATTGGTTTTACGGTTTATACCCTGGCAATGACAGGAGTGCTTTTTTTGGCTTTTATTATTGCTAAAAAAAGCATGATGCAAGGAGGGTTTGGGAAGCCTAAAAACAAAGATTTTTACATTGAAGAAAGTTTAAATATAGCACCCGGTAAAACTTTTCATATTATTAACGTAAAAAACGAAAAATTCCTTGTATGTGCGGATAGAGAGAGGACTTCATTTTTGACAAAATTAGAAAATGAACAAAAAACAGTCAAAATTGTTCAAAAAGAACCCGAAAAAAAAGTCGAAAAGACTCATTTAAATGTTAATTATTTATCACAAAAGTACCTCTCGTCAAAAAATAATTCAAACAAAAAAAGTGTAATACGAAAAATGCTCGAACAAATATAAAAGGCAATTAAAATGGAAGATTTACTCACAAATTTAAGCCCTCCCCTACAACTTTTAATCGCAATGGCATCGCTATCTTTGTTGCCGTTTATGTTTTTGTGCATGACAAGTTTTTTAAGATTTATTGTGGTGTTTTCAATCTTAAAAACAGCATTGGGTACGCAACAAGTGCCTCCCAGTATGGTAATTATCGGATTATCATTGATTTTGACTTTTTATACAATGTCGCCTGTTTTTTCACAAATGTATGAAGCAGGTTATAAGCCCTATAAAGAAACAGGCTCTATTGTTTTGGCATTAAGCGAAGGAAGCCGTCCCCTTAAAAATTTTATGTTAAGACAAACAAGAGAAGATGACGTTGCATTTTTTATTGAAATGTCAAAAGGCAAACCCCCCCAAACACCTGATGAAATAACACTTTTTCAAGCAGCGCCGGCTTATATAGTCAGTGAATTAAAATCATCCTTTGAAATAGGGTTTATCATTTTTATTCCGTTTATCGTATTGGATTTAGTTGTTGCAAATGTACTTTTGGCTTTAGGTATGTTTATGCTGTCGCCTACAATCATTTCACTGCCGTTTAAATTGCTAATTTTTATCGCAGTTGATGGGTGGAGTCTGATTGTTAACGGTTTGGTTAAGAGCTTTAATTGATGGAAAAATAATATGGAACTACTTTTAGAACATCTTGGAAAAGGTTTTATAAATATGCTGATAATAGCGATGCCATGCGTATTAACGGCAGCAGGCATCGGGCTTGTAGTGGGGATTTTGCAGGCTGTAACGCAGGTTCAAGAGCAAACTATTGCTGCTGCGCCAAAGATTTTCGGCGTTTTTCTTGTGATTATGATTTTAGGGGGCACTTTTACAAACATTTTAGTAAAATATATGCAAGAATCAGCAGGGTTGGCTTTTAATGTAATAACGAAACAGGATAATTTCGTTTTACCGCCTGAGGAAGTAAATTTTTCAAAAGAATTTAATATAAAAGAAACGCATTACAATAAAATGAAAACACCGGATTCTTCTAATCTGCCTACGAGCAAGTTAAAAAATAAAGCACCTATAACAGTCCCTGCAAACAATCTTTATTCGCCGACCGATTTTATGGAAAGTCAAAAAATAAATGCTAATGAGTAAAAAACTTATGAAAAAATTTTTAATTTTATTTTTGATATTTGTAAACTCAAATTTATCTGCTCAAGCTGATATTAATAAAAATATTTCGCTTAATACAGGATATTCTTATGTTCTTGTATTTGAGCATCAAATTTTAGATTATAGACTAGGTAATGAAAAATTTTTGCAGGCAGAGCTTTTAGCTTCTATTTTTAGCGATAAAACCCAACTGGTGTTAAAACCGATTGAGGATGCAGATACAAATTTGCTCGTATGGACACAAAATGGGATTTATAACTTTAATATTAATATTAAAAGCACAAAAAACAGAACATCTAATATTATCAATATTAAAACTCCTAAAACACCTTCTGAATTGCAAAAACAGCTTGGAAATTTAAAACTGGACGAGCCACCTGTAAATAACGGAAAAGTTTTTGATTTTGAAATTGATAAACCGCCAATGGGGGTTAAATAGGGATGATTGAGGCATTTTTTGAAATATTCAAATATTTCCCTGAGCTTGACGCAGCAATTATTGCAGGACTTTTAATTTTTACAAGATTTTTAGGTTTTACTTTATTTTCTCCCGTAATAGGGCGGAGCGAAATTCCTGCTATGGTAAAAGTATCTTTTGCTCTTTTATTATCGGTTGCTTTTGTTGGAATTGTTTCACCGGGGAAGCCTCCTGCTGATACAACTTTATTTTTATCATTAATATTAAATTTCGTTTTTGGCTCATTAGTAGGATTTATAGCCCAATGTATTTTTGCTGCAATATCAGCAGGCGGAGATATGATAAATATGCAAATGGGTCTATCTTCTTCTGTTATGTTTGATCAAAGTACACGAAGCCAAAGTTCGGTTATGGGAAAATTTTTTATATTTCTTGGAACGGTTTTGTTTTTAAATATCGGTGGTATGTACTGGCTATTTTCAGCTTTTGAGCGAACATTTGACATTTTTCCCATATACAGTACATCTTTTCCTCTTATGAAAGTTGTGAATATGGAATATCTGGTTATTTTGACGGGAAATGTTTTATATGTAGGACTTCAAATCGCAGCACCTATTTTGATTGCAACATTAGGACAGGATATCATACTTGGCGTAATTTCAAAAACAGCACCACAGGTTAACGTTTTTCAATTAAGCTTCTTGTTTAAACCTCTTTTAGGTGTAGCAATTATGATTGTAATTTTGCCGATGTTGGTTAACGTAATAAACGACTATTTCATATCTTTTGCTAATATTTATTAAAAAATAAGCTTATCGTTCCCAGGGGGTAATCATGAAATAATCTTGGGCTAAAAGGACTTTTTTGTTATCAACTTCATGCCATATTTCAAATTTAACAGGATAAGGCTTGCCATCCGGTGATTTGTGTTTTATTAAATCATGGCTACAACTATATAAAAATTGTTCATCAGGATTATCAGAATAGCCTGGATTATATGAAAATTTATCCAATGGCTTACAATACCCATCTTTAACGATAGGGTTGTCTTTGATTGTTTTAATTGATACTTGAACAACTGAATTTTTTTTAGGGTTTACATAACCTCGAATGCTTGCACCAAAAGCTACTGTTAAAAACCCTTGCGGGCTATTTTTAACTATGGAACTATCATCTTTCAAATATATATTTTTTTTAATTTCAATATCATCAGGAATTTTATAGCCTATCGGGTAGTCATTCCAGACATTATCAGATCCTAGGCTTAAATTTTTAGTACTTGTTGGAGTGAATAGCAATACCAAAAAACTGATTATTGCTATTATACTTCCGCCAATTATTAAAAATCTTTTTTCAAAATTATTCATTCAAGCCGCCAAGTTCATTTTGTATAAATTCTACTTCTATTATACTAAAATAATTTTTAATTGCATTAATTTCTTGATAAGAATATATTTCATTGTTCGTATATTCAATTAATCTATCAGGATTCTTAATTTCATCAAAGTCATATCTATCCTCTAAAATAACCTTTAAACTACCTTTATTTGTATAAGAAACTCTTAATATATTTGCATTGTGCAAACTGTATTCCAAGTCCTTTGCTGAGTCAAGTGCCAGGCTATACGGATGCTCATTCGGATTATTATATACATAACCGGACGGGTGTTTTTTTAATATTTCGCCAATCATTTTCCTAAATTCAGGCGCATTTTTTATTGCTTTTGATTATTGATAAAATCTGAATCACTATTTTGTGTATTGAGAGGTGCTCTAACTCTTGAAAAACTCGCAGCTTGATCAAGAGCCCTTTGAGATTTTGCCATTTGGTATTCTGAATATCTATCAAGAATTTCAATAACCCCTTTTGCTACTGCAACAGCAAGATCTACGCTTGGGTTAGATGTACCACCTCCACCCGATACACTTCCAAAACCTTTTGAAATGCCACCAAAAATTGTCATGATTTAATCTCCCTATAATTTTCTAATAAACTTAGAAATTATATTAATATGTTTTTATAGTCTTGTAAATTTCCTAAAACTATTGCAATAAAAATAACACAGCAAAATTGATACATTAATTATATGGTAAAATCTCATTTGCAAAATTTTTACTACAAATCAACCGATTTGCCGTTTTTTAAGTTATCAGATGCCTGTTTTGTCCCGACATTATCCCTTGCAAATTTTTTGACAAAATCGATAGCCTGAACATCTCGTGAAATCGCATCTTTTAGAGCAATAATTTCATCTACGGAAAGATTTTTAATAGTCTCTTCTTCT
This sequence comes from Candidatus Gastranaerophilales bacterium, assembly GCA_028691575.1. Taxonomy (GTDB): domain Bacteria; phylum Cyanobacteriota; class Vampirovibrionia; order Gastranaerophilales; family JAQUYY01; genus JAQUYY01. The sequence goes on along the minus strand of JAQUYY010000031.1, from coordinate 7,020 downwards.
TCATATTTCCATATTTTTTTGAATTTAGCCTGCGTTTTTGCATCATATCCAGGCAAACCTTTTTTAAAAGCATACCAGAGATGAAATTGATGCGCTAAAAAATAAATATTCGGCGGTAAATTTCTCATAACAAACATTTCATTAGTTTTTAGCGATAAAGGAACTTTCTTTTTTGATAAAATATTTATTACAAAAGTTAAATATAGTGCATTAATCCCACTTTGAGGAGTTATAAAGCCTTCTTGCTGATTGATAAAAAATAAAATTTTATTAGCAATGGGCATTTTTATAATTAAAGTATTTTGTTTTTCAATAAAATCAAAAACTTTTTCAGGATTATCAATACATTTTTTTAAAATATTATTGGCATCTTCACCAATTTTTGCAACTTCTTTTTTTACCTCAGAATTAAATTGCATAATTGTTTTTCCGGTCACAAAAGTTCTTGATTTGAGATTATTATCACTTGTTAAATTCTCATAATTTTTTTTATAAAACTTTTTCAGAAAAAAGTTTTGTATTTTCAGGAAAAAAGGAAGGAATTTTAAAAAATTTATTCGCATAAAATTATAGCCTTAAAATTGAATATTCTTTTAAAATAACAGAAAATTATTTAAAAAAACACAATTAAACGGTCTATTTTTTCTTCTTTTTATTTTCTTTTTTTTCTTTATCAATTCTTCTGATGGCATTATTAACAGAAATTCTGGCTAAAGGTTTTCTTGTTCTGTTATCATAAAAAACTAACCAGTGTTTACGTTTTGGATTATCAACGGCAAAAGACAAATTCCCTGAAATATAGCTGTTTGGCATGATTTTTTGAAACCATAAATCCGTACTTCCAAACGGGGAAGCATAGTAAACAGCCTTATAATCGTTTATCAGAGCCATATCAAAACTTGAAAAGGTTTTTTCTGTCTGATTTTTTATAAGCAAACTCAATGTAATTGTATTTAATTCACCAAAAGGATCTTTTTCCAATTTATAATTAGCTATTTTTATATTTAAACCATCCAGATGTTTTTCTTCTTCTTTTAGTGCTTCTTCTGAAATAACAGGAAGCTCAATGGAACTATCGATTTCCACTTTAATTTCATCACCGGGTGCAATGAAAACCTGTTCTCCTTTTCTTCCCAAAGCATATCCTGCACCAAGTAAAGCTCCTACGCCGGCTCCTCCTGCAACAGTATATCCGTTACTTGTAATCGCTGTTCCTATACCTAACCATTTTAAGGCGAGAAGTCCGCCCAAAACACCTCCGGCCAAAGTTATTCCTGCATCTTGAGCGACTACTTTGGCGACAGAAGCCGCTTTGCCTACTTGGGTTGTCATCGAGGCTTCTATTGGAATTTCTCTTCCGTCAGGAGTTATAAGATAATCAAATTTTAGGTTTACATAAGCATCACGGCCAAGACGTTTAGAAGATTCCATTCCGGAAACCGTACCATGTGCAATTGTCCCGGCAGGAATTGCAACTCCGCCTTCTACATACAAATCGTCGGTTATTTCCGCAAAAAATTCATCGCCTTCAATGTTAAATCCTGTGCTTAATACAGAAGATACCGTCATTTTTAAAGTTGTCCCCTCAGTAACTTTACTGACTTCTCCTGTGAAAATATTTTCTTCAGGAGTATTCCCTTCATTTATTTCGGCATGTCCATGAAAAATAAATTTTTGATTGGAATTAATTAATTTTTTTTCAGGACTCTCCTGTTTTCTTTCTTGTCCGATAATAGGAATCGGCGGTGTTTCTTGTTTTGTATCCTGTGCTAAAACAAGAACTCCGCTTTGAAGAAACAAAAAACAAATAAGAATCAGATTGGCTGTAATTTTTTTTATGCTATTCAAAATTAACCTCAACTTTTCTTTCTAAAATCATACCTCAATTTTAAAAAGAATTCATTATGTTAAGTTCAAAATTAATCAATCGGGCTAGTTCAATTTAAGATATATTAACAACAAATGTTTTAGAATTTATTAGATGCTATAATAAATTTTAGTAGCGTAATAAAGGGACTGAAAATTGTTTGAACGATTTACCGAAAGATCAATTAATGTAATTACTTTAGCGCAAGAAAATGCTAAAGCACTTAATAATACTGAAATTTTACCCGAACATTTACTTTTGGGAATTATTGAACAACCTTCGGGAATCGCATCAAGATTTTTGCGAGTAGCAGGTTTAACGCAGGAGATTTTGCAAGAAAAATTAAATGTAACTCTTGAAAAAGGAGAAAATTCAAATCAACAAATACTTCCTTTTAGCAACTCTGTTAAAAAAATCTTAACTAAAGCCTGGGACAAGGCTTTAGCAATGGATGTATATTATATAAATCCTGCGCATCTGTTTTTGGCTCTTGTTGAAAATGATGAAAATATTCCTCATCTTTTAAAAGAATTTGATATTAATTTGGAAAGAATCATAGACAGTGTTAAAAGGGTTGTCGAAAAAAGAGCTAAAAATCAGGAACATCCGGAAAGCTTGAATAAAAATTTAAGAAGTAATTTTTCAGCAGAGGAATCTATTTTAAAAGAAAAATTTGTCTATGATTTAATAAAAAATGCTCAAAATAAATTAAAAGAAACTAACTTTGAAAACCTTGGCACAGAACAATTATTACTGGCTATGCTGGAAAATCAAGAACAGGATATTTTTAAAACATTAAAAGCAGAAGGTATTTCAAAAGAATCTGTCAGCAATAAAATTAATGAAATAAATTCCAGAAAAGATGAATACCAAAAAGTCAAATGCAGTTTTACTCCGGAAGCTTCAAAAGCTGTAAATGCAGCTTATGATATAGCAAAAGAGCTTGGTTCGGCTACAATTTTACCTGAACACATACTACTTGGTATTTTAAAAGAAGAAAGCGGTTTGGCTTATCGGCTTTTAAAGGATTTTCGAATTAATACAGAAGATCTTTATGAAAAACTTCTTCGTCCTATTGAAAAACAAAAGCCTGAAACACTTACTATAATAAGATTGGCGAAAGAAGAATCCAGAAGATTAGGTCATAATACAGTCGGAACAGAATTAATTCTGCTAGGAATCCTTGTAGAAGGCTCTAGCATGGGACATAACGTGCTAAAATCTCTTGGTGTTACGGTTAAAGATGCACGAGTGCAGGTGGAAAAGATTTTAGGCTATGGCGATAATTATCAGGAAGCAGAAATTTCTTTAACCCCAAGAGCTAAAAAACTTCTTGAAATAGCCTGGGAAAAGGCTCAAAAGTATAATCGCCCAAGAATTGAAGCTATTCATTTATTATTGGGCATAACAAAACAAAATGATTGTGTTGCAATGAAGGTGCTTGAAAATTTAGGTGTTGATGTGTTGGAAATTAGACAGGGCATATTAAAAGAGTTAAATATATAAAATGACAACAAATATAATTAAACAGGCTGAAGAAAAACTTATTCTTATATTTAAAAAGCTTGAAGAAACAAGAGATTTTAATCAGCAAAAAGTCTTAAAAGCGTTTCAGGATATACGAATAGGTGAAGAACATTTTGCGTCTGTAAGCGGTTACGGGCATGATGATCTTGGAAGAGATGCAATTGACAGAGTTTTTGCTCAAATATTTAACGCAGAAAAAGCTGTTGTTCGAAACCAGTTTGTATCAGGGACTCATGCTCTTTCCTGTGTATTGTTTGGAAATTTAAGAAGCGGGGACAAATTGGTCTCAATTGCAGGCCGTCCGTACGATACAATGGAAGAAGTTATCGGGATCAGGGGCAACAAAAGAGCTTCTTTAATGGGGCATGGCATTAGATATGATGAAGTACCGTTAATCAATAACGGTCTGGATATTGATCTTGATGGGGTTGCAAAAACTATTGATAGAAATACTTCTATGATTTTAATTCAACGCTCTTGCGGTTATGATGTGAGGAAAGTTATTAATATCGGCTTAATGAAAGAAATCATAAGTATTGCAAAAAACAAAAACCCCGATTGTATTTGCTTTGTTGACAATTGTTATGGTGAATTTGTTGAAAAACTTGAGCCAATTGATATTGGAGCGGATATTATCGGCGGTTCTCTAATTAAAAATCCCGGAGGCGGATTAGTAGAAACAGGAGGCTATGTTGCAGGGAAAAAAGAATATGTAGAACAAGCCGCAATGAGACTAACAGCTCCCGGTATCGGCTCAGAAGGCGGAGCTATGCTCAATCAGTCAAGATTGATTTTACAGGGTTTATTTATGGCACCATCTATTGTTCATGATGCTTTAAAAGGCGCAATTTTAGCAGCTGAAGTATTTACACAAATAGGTTTTAAAACAGCTCCGGCTTCGGATGAGTTAAGAAGTGATATTATTCAGGCTATCGAATTTGGAGCACCGGAGCCTTTAATTCGTTTTTGCAAGGTTTTGCAGTATAATAGTCCCGTAAATTCTCATTTAACACCTATTCCTGATAATGTCCCGGGTTATGACGACAAATTAATTATGGCAGGCGGTAGTTTTATTGAAGGAGCGACAATAGAATTATCTGCTGACGGACCTATCAGACCACCTTATGTTGCTTATATGCAAGGCGGATTGAATTATGCTCATGTAAAACTTGTAATTAAGGCTATTGTAGAAGAATTAGCAACAATCAACTGTAATAAATCTTTGGTGGGTTAAGGAATCCACCTTGCTTATTGAAAAATTTGGCTATGTTGTATTTTAAAGGACTATATAATTTCTTGAATATAACTTAGTCAAAGCCTTTGGCAATAGTAGAGCCAGCATCGCTCTAAAACAATAACTGAACTACGATAGAGAGTTGCGGCTTTTTTCTTTTTTGGTTTCCGTTTTTTCTTTTTGGCTCGCAAGTAAAAAGAAAAAATGGAAAAAATAAACAATAATGGATAATTTCGTCTATTAACTGTTTTTCATTTTCTTGTGCCGACAAGAAAACGAAACAAAAGAAACTCTCCGATAGTATCTTCCGTTCTATTAGAGTAAAACTCATTCCATTAAAATTTTCAAACTCGGCTGCTTTACAGCCTCAAACATGAAAATTTTGGACATTCCATTCGTTAACTCTAATAACGAACTTCAGATAAAATCGGAAAAAATTAAAAATCTAAATCAACTATTTCAGATAGTGTCATATTCAAAGCATTTGCGAGTCTTGCAATAGTTTCAAGATTTGGCATATTTTTGCCACTTTCTACTCCCCACATAGTTGTTCGATGTAGATCTGCCAACTCTGCGAGATCTTCTTGAGAAATATCTCTTTTGATTCTTTCTATTTTTATTTTTTTGCCGAATTTTTTAGGCAAAGTTTCTAAATCAATCTTCATAATAATATTATTTTATTCTCTTGACATAATATTTCCAACAGTATAAAATATTATTATGTTTAATTTTTTCTACATATGTATAAATCAAAAAACGGGAGTTTAAAATGAATACGAAAGAAACTATCAAAGAAATTCAAAAAGATGTCAAAAACTTAAAATTAAAAGCTTTTCAACCTAATAAAGGTTATGCTCAAGCATTTTTAGAATATTTGTCTTGGGAAAACGGTAATCCAAAGAAAAATTTTGAAACAATTTATGCTAAAGAACTTGAATTATTAAATGAATGGCTTGAAGTTTATTGTAGTGAGTATAACTGTAATAGAAAAGAAGCATTAGAAAGAATTATTGAAGAATAAACAAAAAAGAGACTTTGGAAAAAATCAAAGTCTCTTTAATATATTGGTATAATCTTGCTAAATACCCGAATAGGCTTCAATCAAACATTAATTGGAATGATTAGTTCTCTATTAATGTGGCTTAACCACTTAAGCAGATTTTTGAGATACTTTAATAACAGCTTTAAATGCTTCCGGATCTTTAATTGCGATATCAGATAACATTTTTCTGTTTAATCCGATATTTGCAACTTTTAGAGCATTCGTAAACTTGCTGTATGTTAAACCATTCATTCTTACGGCAGCACTAATTCTTGTAATCCATAGGCGACGCATATTTCTTTTAAGGTTACGTCTGTCTCTATATTGATATTTTAATGCTTTCATTACTGCTTGATTAGCAACTTTAAATAGTCTGCTTCTTGCACCTTTGAAGCCTTTTGCTAATTTTAAAATCTTTTTATGTCTTTTGCGAAGAACACTTCCACGCTTAACTCTTGCCATTTTGCTTTTCTCCTTTTATGAAAAATTATTTTTATTGTTTATTTTATACAACAAACAAAGTTTATAATAAAGTGTTATCTGGAATACTTGATATAAGGTAATTCTAGCTTGATTTTTTTGATATTTCCTTCGGCTACTTCTGTCATGCCGGAAAGACTTCTTTTTTGTTTTGTTGTTTTGTGCTCAAGAAGATGACTTTTACCTGCTTTTCTTCTTAAAATTTTACCGTTTGCAGTTACTTTATATCTTTTTGCTCCTGCTCGATGAGTTTTCATCTTAGGCATTGTTTTTTCTCCTTTTATGCTTATTTTCTGCTTAACTTAATTGTTTGAAGGTGCTAGAATCAGCACCAAATTTCTGCCTTCCATGCCTGCCGGTTTTTCGATAATAAATTTTTCTTCTTGCATATCGGCAAGAATTCTTTTTGCTAAATCGAACGCCAGCTCGGTATGCTGCATTTCACGACCTCTTAGGGTTACCAGGATTTTTACTTTATTTCCTGCAATAATGAATTTTTTGATATTTTTAATTCTTACGTTATAGTCATGAACATCAATTTTATAACGCATTTTAATTTCTTTTACATCAACGGTATGCTGTTTTTTCTTGGCTTCTTTTGCTTTTTTTTCTGTATCAAATTTATATTTACCGTAGTCAAGAATTTTTGCAACAGGAGGATCTTGATTAGGACTGATAAGAACCAAATCTAAACCGTTATTATAAGCCATATCCAAAGCTTTAACCGTACTTACAACGCCATGGTTTACACCTTCATGATCAATTAAACGAACGTCCTTTGATCTTATTCTTTCATTCATTATGGGCTGATTATTTTTGTTTTCGCCCGTAAATTTACCGTTACTAATAAGTTTTTCCTCCATTTGTATT
>JAQUYY010000287.1 GCA_028691575.1 Candidatus Gastranaerophilales bacterium | reverse complement strand
AAGGCTTTATTTTCCCCGGTAAAGAGGATTTTGGCATTGTCATGGCAGAAGCTCAAGCAGCCGGAAAACCTGTAATTGCATATAATGCAGGGGGAGCAATAGACATTGTTTTAAATGAAAAAACAGGACTCTTATTTGAAAATCAAACTATAGAATCTTTAAATAATGCAATTAAAATTGCCCGAGACATAGACTGGAAATGGCAATATATCAGCTCTCATGCCCAAAAATTTAATAAAGAAGCATTTAAGCTTAAATTTAAAGATATTATTGAAAACAGCAGTAAATATATTAATTAAATGGAATTAACAATGGCAACAATTCTTGCAAATAAACTAACAAACAGTAAATTATTAATAAAAAACAGCCTCTGGACTTTACTGGGAAACTTTATCCCCCTTTTAAGCGCATTATTTTCAATTCCATTTTTAATAAAAGGACTGGGAAATGAAAAATTCGGCATTTTAACCTTAATATGGGCAATAATAGGATATTCTACCCTTTTTGATTTCGGTCTGAGCAGGGCTTTAACTCATATTATTGCAAAAAAAATCGGTGAAAATCAAATCCATGAAATTAAATCCATATGCCAAACTGCAATAATTGCAGTTATTGTTCTTGGAATAATTGCAAGTTTTTTGCTTTTTGGATTTACCGATATTTTTATTTCAAATGTTATAAAACCATCTGAAAATCTAATATCAGAGGCTAAAACAACTTTTATTCTACTTATTTTTTCAATACCTATAATGCTTTTGACGGTTTCTTTTCGGGGAATACTTGAAGCTTACCAGGAATTTGCCGTTATAAACAAAATTAAAATTCCGATGGGAGTTTATACTTTTTTAGCTCCTCTTGGAGTGTTATTTTTTACAAATAACCTGATTTTTGTCGTTTTAGCTTTAATTTTAGGAAGAATAATAAATTTTCTCGTATTTGTTTTTGCAATAAGAAAAAATTTGGCAGGCTTTTTCAAAAATATTGTATTTGACAAAAATAAAATCAAACCGTTAATAAGTTTTGGCGGTTGGATGACCGTAAGCAATATTATTTCGCCCCTATTTTTAACAATGGACAGATTTTTTATAGCAAGTTTTATTTCAATTGCAAATGTTGTTTATTATTCAACTCCATTTGATGTTATAACAAAACTTTTAATAATCCCGACAGGCTTGATGAGCGTAATGTTTAGTGCTTTTAGCACAGAGATTGTTCATAATAAAACTCGAGCCAAAAAAATGTATAAAAATATTCAAAAATATATTCTTTGCTTATTTTTGCCGATTATGATTTCAGTATTTTTGTTTTCAAAATGGGGACTATCGATTTGGATTGATTCAGAATTTGCATCAAAAAGTTTTAAAATTGCTCAAATACTTGCAATCGCAACATTTTTTGCAGGATTAGCAACGCCTTGCTATTCATTTATTCAATCATGCGGAAGATCTGATATAACTGCAAAATTGCATATTTTAGAACTGATTATTTATTTGCCGATTTTATATTTTTCAGTTAAAAACTTCGGAATCATCGGGGTTGCATCAGCCTGGCTTTTTAGAGCTATGATTGATTTTATACTGCTGAAAATTATATCGGGAGTGTTGTTAAAAAACTAAAAATCTCCTATCTTTTAAATATATTTAGTTTTTGCTATGATTTAAAAGTTACAAACGGAGATTAGAGTTTTATGGTAAAAAAAATATCAAAAATAGTAGATAAACAGCTTGCTGATTTCCCATTTTTAGATAAGCAGATTGAACTTTATACATTAGAAAACGGTCATACAATAGTTTTGGCAAATAAAAAAGGTGAGCTTGTAAACGTTAGCACCTGGGTTAAAACAGGTTCAATAAATGAAGATGATAAAATCAGCGGTATTTCACACTTTTTAGAACATTTAATGTTCAAAGGCACTGAATTATACCCTGCCGGATATTTTGACAAAACTTTAGAATCAAAAGGCGCAATTGTAAACGCTGCAACATGGAAAGATTATACTTTTTACTATGTAACACTTCCAAAAGGTGAAAATAATCAGTATATGAACCTTGCAATCGAGCTTCATGGCGATATGATGGTAAATTCAATTGTTCCTGAAGAAGAAATCGGCTCTGCATTTGATGTAAACAATCCCGAAGTTGAAGATAAACGTGAAAGATACGTTGTTATAGAAGAAATCAGAATGCGTCTGGATCAGCCTTGGACAAAGACTTACAATGAATTAAACCATAATATGTACAAAGTTCATCCATATAAAAGAGATGTAATAGGTACTCCTGAAATCATTGCAACCGTTTCCCGTGATACGATTATGGATTATTATAAAAAATGGTATACCCCTAAAAATATGACAACAATTATTGTCGGGGATTTTGATTCTGAAGAAGTTTTGCGGAAAGTTCGTGAAAATTTCCTTTTTGACGATAGTTTAGAACAAACTCAAGGCGGCAATTACCCTCAGGAAGATGAGCAAACAGAGCAAATTTATCTTGAAAATACGGCAAATGTTACAACAGGCTTTTTAATGGTCGGTTTTAAAGGGCCAAAAGCTCTTGATTTAAAAAATTCAATCGCTCTTGATGCCCTTGCGATAATTTTAGGTGACGGCAAAAGCTCAAGACTTTATCGGAATTTAATTGAAAAACCTGAAAATCCTGTATTTAACATTGTCGGAGCTGAGCAATATCAATTTAAAGATGGTAATAATTTCTTTGTTCAAGGAAATTATATTCCCGATAAAAAAGATGAAGCAATTGAACTTATTAAAAATGAATTAAAAGAAATTGTTCGAAATTCAATTTCTGATAAAGAA
>JAQUYY010000286.1 GCA_028691575.1 Candidatus Gastranaerophilales bacterium | reverse complement strand
TAATGTAACTCTTTCTTGTTTTCAAAACAAGATGATTCTTTCTTTTCTCTCTCTCGGGTTAATAGGCATATTTCATTTTTTACCTCCTACCGTTATTAAAGTTGCAATGTATCATAACGGTCATGGCTATAAGACGAAATTAGATTGGTGGAATATATGAACAGTTTTTTACACATACAAATAATGTTTAAATCACCGATACGCACAGGATATATTCCCCTAAAACTGCATAAATCTAATTTCGTACATATAGCCAATGTTAACGGTCTGTAGCTATTAGTAACCATCCTTATTGAGTCATTTAAATTTGGCACATTGGATATTAATTCTATTTCTATGTTTTTTTTCATTGGTACTGGCTCTTATAACTTTATTGGCACATGATTGGTATCTTCTTCTATAGCTGAGTTTGGTTTCTAACTAAGCTTTCCTGAAATACAGTTCCGGTAGAATAATTCTCACTTCTTTATCAGCTTCTTCATCAAACCAGTATAAAATGAAATTTATTTTGGCTTTTATCAATTCGTAATTACTCTCTTTCAATAACTCAATCTGTTTAATGAACTTTGCGGAAAATTTTAAAACGGGTTGGTCTGAAGAATTCAAATATTCAATACCGTTTATAGTTAATTCATCTCCACTCACAAGGCTGGAAATAAAATTTTGCTTGAATTTAAAGTAACCTAAATTGACATCCTCATATGTAAGCTGCCTTGATAATTCCGCCGGTTGCTGATAATTTTTTCTGTCTTCTACCAGTTCTAAATTCTCCACAGAAATATGATCAAGGAAGCTTAAATTGGTATGAATAGTTAAATTCCGCTTTGCTCTTGTCATGGCTACATACAATTGGCGCTTTGATTCATCTGATGTAGGATTGAAATCTTTTTCAAGCATGATGAAAATATTATCAAATTCCTTGCCTTTTGCTTTATGGATAGTTGAAACGAAAACAGTGTCTCCATTTTCATACAAGAAATCTTCCAGCTTGGATTCACGAATAAATAATATCAAATCAGATTTGTAGAATTTTTTATTTATTGCCTCGAAATCTTTTATCAGACTAATACAGGCATGTAATTTTGTGCTGCGGCTAAACTTGTCTTTCAAATCATTTTTTGCACTATTCCAAACATCTTCATTTATAATGTGAACTTCATCTGTTAAGTTCAACTTATTCAAAAAGAATTTGACTTCTAATAGGTTGGTCAGGTTAAATTTTTCATTGGATTGAATTAGCTTGGCTTGCATTCCATTATTCAAGAGCAATCCTGTAATTTGCAGAGCTTCGTAATTCGTGGCTGTTAAAACGCAAACGGTTCCGGACAGATCAGTCGTGAGAATGTCACGCACAATAGGAGTGATAAGATTGTCACTTTTATAGCTGACCAATTTAATATTTCCATTGTCTGCCTGATTTGCAAATATAGGAGTAGTTTTTAACCTGTATCGAATACTACTCACAAACTGATTTGTAAACTCAACAAGATTTCTTTTACTGCGATAATTTTCTAACAATTCATGTATAGTAGCCTTATTAACCTGAATAAATTGTTCAAGATACTTTGAATTCGCGCCTCTGAAGCCATAAATATTTTGGTCGTCATCACCAACCATAATTACTCTCATTTCTTCGTTTTGCTCGATCAAAGTGTTAACTAAATTGAACTCATCTTCATTCATGTCCTGAGCTTCGTCAATTACCAAGACTGTTTTTGTTATTCTGTTTGATTCAACTTCTTTATTCTTGATTTTCTCAATTGTTTTTTTCAAAATCAAGTCTGATGCTTCAATATTCCCAACTTTTCCCAATAGATCAAAGCAATAGGAGTGAAAAGTTTTTATTTCTATGAAATTAGCCGCATTGCCTATCAGTTTTATCAGCCGCCTTTTAAACTCGGTTGCGGCAGCTCTTGAAAATGTTAACATTAGCAGCTGGTCATGCTTTACATCTTCCATTAAAAGTAAAGAAGCAAGTTTATGCACAAGAACTCTAGTTTTTCCGCTTCCCGGGCCGGCAGCTACGACAATGTGTTTTGATTCGTTGTCATTTATTATTCTCAATTGCGTTGGAGATAGCTCGCCAAAAAGTTGTTTGAATTTTGCAGGTGTCAGATTTCGTTTTATCTCGTTTTGTCTGCTGCCTTTAAAATACTTACTCAGAAATGAAGAGTAATTAAGCTGAAAATAATCCTCAACAAATTTTAACGCCGATTCATAATCGCTTAACATTTTCTTTGCATATTCGCCGACTATATGAATCTGTTGTATTCTGTTCTCGTAAAACTGGTTTAGTTTTTGATAGTCCTCAAGCTTATATCTTTTTTTGTTGTCTTGTTCAATTTTTTCAATTGTCAGGCGATTATAAATTACCATAAAACCGCCTTCAATTTTTATGGCATCAATTCTTGAGAGATAAAACAGCGTATCTTCAATATCGTCTAATGATACTTTTAATTCAAAAAGCTTGTTGTGTTTCTCGAACTCATCTTTAAGCTCTTGGACTGAAAATTCAATTAAAACTTCTTCTTTGTCCGCATCATCTTCTTGGAAATTAAGAATACTTTTTTCAAAAAGATATTCAACTATAAATTTCGCAAGTTCGTGCCTTTTTTCCAATTTTTCTTTTAGAATATCTTTAGGATGGAGGCAAAGCACAACCAGATGATTTTTTGAATGTTCTACATTTTTTCTTTTAATCCAATTCTTGATTGCCCAGAAATTGAATATAGTTTTAATTTTACTGGGTGTAACATATTCGCAACCTTCTTCTTCAGCTTTTTCATTAAGCTCTTTTATCGGAAATGTTTTTTCATTCTCT
>JAQUYY010000285.1 GCA_028691575.1 Candidatus Gastranaerophilales bacterium | reverse complement strand
CCTGTTGAAGTTGAGGCGTCCAGCGAATATATTTATCGTAGAACAACAACGGATGAAAACTCTCTTGTGATTGGTGTTTCTCAATCTGGCGAAACCGCAGATACAATTACTGCCATAAGACAGGCAAAAGCCCAAGGTTCTCATATTTTGATTATAACAAACAGAGTAGATTCAACTATGGCAAGGGATGCTGATAGTTTACTTCCTGTAAATGCTGGTATAGAAGTAAGTGTAGCAGCGACAAAATCTTATACGGCTCAATTGTTGGCATTTTATCTTCTTGCATTTTATATTGCAGATGTTAAAGGTTCGATTTCTCCCGAAACGGCTCAAAAATATAAGGAAGAAATGCTGCAATTGCCTCAAAAAGCTGAAATGATTTTAAGTCAAAAAGAAGAAATCAAAAAAGTTTCTATAAAATTTCATAATACAAAAGATTTTATCTATATTGCAAGAGGAATCAACTACTCTGTAGCTCTTGAAGGGGCTTTAAAGTTAAAAGAAATAAGCTATATCAATGCAACAGGCTATCCGGCAGGTGAATTAAAACATGGTCCAATTGCTATGCTTGATGAAACAATGCCTGTTTTGTCAATTTTAATGCCGGGTATTGTATATGACAAGGTTTTATCCAACAGCGAAGAAGCAAAAGCTCGTAATGCCAGAATGATAGCGCTAACAAGTGCAGAAGACGAGCATTTATATGATCTTTTTGAAGATGTAATTAAAATTCCTCAAGTTAGTGAAATATTTTCGCCAATTTTAGCGTCAATTCCACTGCAGCTTTTGGCTTATTATATAGCAGAATTTTTAGGAAAAGATGTTGATCAGCCAAGAAATTTAGCAAAATCGGTGACTGTTGAGTGAAATTGATTTCAAAACAATTTAAAATACCTAAAAAAATTAATCCTACCGTTGAATATATTGAAAAATACCTTACCAAAGGAGGGTTAAAGCCTCTGCGTTGGGCTGTTGTAAAATGTACCAAAGAAAATTTAATAATAGATGCCATTTTAGTTAATTAAAATTTTTTATGTGTTAAAATAATGTTAAATAGAAATGTTAGAGGTTTTAAGATGAATGCGACTTTAAACCAAACTGAATTAACTTGCAGCTGTATTGATGAAATTTTCAGGACATTAAAAAAATTATATAATGTTGAAAATTCGGAGCAAGAAAATGTTATAAAAGAGTTAGTAAGGCAAAATGGTTATTTGCCGTATTCTCATATAAAAGCTTTGACTGAATTGACTCCCGCACAAACCATTGCAGGCTTAGAAGAAAAATTCAAATTAAGCAATACCTTTGATGGGGAAAAGTTTGAATATGATTTTATAAGCCCTCTAAAAAGAGAACAAATAGAAAATTCTAACTGGATAAAAAAAGAACAGCATTCAATTAAACTTGTAAATCTTGCAGGACTTGGAAATGGCAATGAAAATGACAATGTCGGTCAATTTATTGACTGGCTAAAACAATTGCTGATTCTTCCTGCCGGAAATATTGAACAAGGAATTTTTCCTACTACAATGTATTTAATTCCTTTTCATCCAAGAGAATTCGGTTGCGCTTATTTGCCTACTTCTAGCGATGTAAGCTCTGCGTTAGAGGATAAAGCAATAAAAGATTATTTTGATTTTAATGCAAAAGAGCAGGTTAAGCTCTTTATTGCACTGACACAGCTTGCAGGTCATCCTGTTATGTACGATGTACTCCCTCAAACAGGTCGTTTTTCTAAAACTGTTCTTGCCCGACCTTTTATTGCAAGATGGTTTGATATTAAAACCCTTATTTTGCAGCTTCAAGAAGAGCTCGACAATATTGAAATAGAAGGATTCTCAAAAGAAGATTTGACAGAAACCAAATCAATTATTTCTAACGAATTAAACGGAAAATATACTGAAATAACAGATAATATTAAAGATTTGTATGAGAAAATTCAAGAAAAATTTGATGAAAAGAAAAAAGAATTTTCTAATCAAATGTTATTAAAAAGAAATCAGGAAACTCTTTGTTATCGTGCAAAATATATTGTTAATACAGCTGAGCATAAAGATGTTATTTCAGAAAATGAAATCCAAAATCAAGGGCAGATTATCGGAAATCTTATTAATGAAGGGCTATGGCCATCACCTGGCGGAGCATGGTGTTCTTGCGGAATTCCTGTTTTTGACAAAATGAGCGAAAATGCCGGCTATCCGATGTTTAAACATTGTGACTTTGAAGGAAATGATGTAACGCATTTTGCAAATTTAGACTGCCAAACCCCTTATTATTTTGTGTATTTGGAAAATGGTCAATATAATGAAAATGTTATTAATTTTTATGTTGAATTCTTGAAAAAAATCCAGTCCGAATACAATTTTGACGGGTTTAGGGTGGATCATATTGATCATATTGTTGATGCTTTTTCGGAAGATGAAAATAAAAATCCTATAAGTTATAGAGCGCCAAGGGAAGTTCTTAAAAAAGTCAATATAGAGCTAAAAAAACAAGTTCCATATTTTGCAACACTTGCAGAATATATGCTTTGGGATAATTTTTATACTGAATATCATAAGGAAATGGCTTTTGATGTTTTATGGGGGAATGATATTGTTTCTCAGTTTGAAAAAACTGTCAAAAAAATCATCGAAGACAATGAATTTTTAGCAAATTATAATAAAGATAATTTTGAAAATCCTTTGTCTATTTTAAAAACTTACAATAATCAAGATGGTGAATTTGAAGCTATTAATCAGTACCCTGGACAAATGAAAGAAGATGGCGCTATTTTTAAATGGATGAAATACAGATTTTTACCTGCCGGAAATTTTGCACAAAG
>JAQUYY010000284.1 GCA_028691575.1 Candidatus Gastranaerophilales bacterium | reverse complement strand
TGTATCCATCAATAAACTTTTTCTAAAAATAGGCAGGAATAAAAAGCAAAACAGAATTCGCTTTTCGTTTTTTAATATTTTGAAAAGTCCGAATATTTTTATAACTCTGTCTTCACCTTTTCTTTGAAAGTTTATAACCGGAATACCTAAAACATTACAAATTCGGCTTTGCTCCTTTTTTTCAAAGGCTAAAATTGGTATTCCGAGAATTTTTACAATTAATATATTACTGTTGCCCCAAAATTTCACCGCAGGAAATTTTAAATAAGGACAAGAACCCTTATCATACAATTTATATTTACGCTCTATCGCATTTTTGAATGTGTCTTGCCATTCTTTAATCTTAATTTTTCGGATCAATTGCTTACAATATTTTTTAGTCTTGTTATTGATAACTTCTAAAAACCATAAATCTCGACATTCATCAAGAGTTAATCCCATTTTTTCACCAATCACATCATAAAAATTTATAGCATAATCATTTCTTAAATCAGCACGCTCAAGATTGGAAGACCAACCGTCAGATTTGTACAAAACTATCGGCGTATTTACATATACTCCCTTTTTATTGTTTAAAACAAGTTTTAACATAAGATGATTATCCAAAGAAAGTTTATAATTAAAATCAAAACCGCCTAAATCACGCATTACTTTGGTACTCAAGAATAAAGTTTGGTGACAGTAACATTCTCCAAAAGGCACATTATTAATCTTTGCTTTCCAATAATATTTGCTCGCGGGATAAACTATATAGGCGTCTGCATAAGCATAGTCTGCATCATTTTTTACTATTTCATTAACCATTAAATCTACAGCATCTAGCCGGCTGAATTTATCATCAGAATTCAAGAAATTAATAAAATCTCCGGTTGCAACTTCAAACCCCTTTTGCATAGCTATCCAAAGACCTTCTTTAGGCTGTAGTTGACAAGTAACCCATTTTTTCGCAACATATTCGTCAATAAGCTCTTTAGTTCCATCAGAACAAGGAGTATAAATTATTATGTGCTCAATATTTTTATAAGACTGATTATGAACACTTTCAAGACAATCTCTAAATGATTGTTCTCGACCTTCTGATATTAAATTATAAACTGCCGTTATAACTGTTATTTTAGGATTCTTTTCCATTATTTTTCCTTTACTATTAATACCCTTTAAACAAAAGAAATACCGTTTTTTTAAATTTATTCACTAGATTATTTCGAAAAAAGTATTTTTTTGCAGTTTTATAATTTTTTTTATTTTTTGAATCCAAATATTTATAAACAACTGAATAATCCATATTATCCAGTCGATTTTTTTCTACAAATCTTTTAAAAGAACTTGTAAACTCACTAGGAATAGAATTTCCTAAAAACATACCTTGAGCTTGCTCAAAGTTAATAAATCTATAAAATTTACTGTACAAATCATAATAAATTTTTGCGTACTCAATGCGGCTTTCTTCACTTCTTTGAAATGAAACGCCTCCTTCACGAAATTTTACAATAGGTTTAGGAATATAGCAATATTTTTTATTGTCAAATATCAATCTTATAATTAAATCATAATCCGCCGCTAATTGATACTCCATATCAAATTTTCCCATTTCAAGCAAAACATTGCGTTTTACAAACATTGTTTGATGACTAAAAGGCATACTACATAAAAAACTATCAATATTATCGGAAAAAACCTTGTTAAATCTTGACTTATTTATCATCATACAATCGGCATAAGAAAAATCAGCACCTGTTTTATCCAATTTTTTAACAGACCATTCTACTGCCTTGGCTTCGCAAAAAGAATCATCTGAATTTAAAAAAAGAATATACTCGCCTTTCGCTTCATCAATTCCACAATTAAATGCTTTATAAATTCCCTTTTCTTTTTCGATAATAATTTTTACCCAACCAATTTTTTCATATTTCTCTATTAAATCAAAAGTATTATCCTCACCAGGAGTGTAAATTATTAAATGCTCAATATTTTGATAAGTTTGATTATGAACACTCTCAACACATTTTGAAAAAAGTTCTTCTCTTTTTTCATTAATTAAATTATACACTGCGGTTATAATTGTTACTTTTGGTTTGCTCATTATTAAATACCCTTGTTGCCAGCTATTTGTATAAATACTTAAATAGTTTTAATAGCTTCCTTAATTGATTTAAGCTACATTTTTTACTTATGACTTTTTCTACTATGTCACATCTATTAAAAATTGAATTTATGCTATATCGCCATTTTTCCAACTTATTCGGATAATATACAGTTAAGTTTTTACCCTTAATAAAAATTAAATCACAAACTCCGCTTCGTATAGAATAAAATTTGTCTGTAGCCAAAGCCAATGCTATCAACTCCTCTGAAGTCATTGGCAAAAATATTGTCCCTTTAACAAGTTTTTTCTCGTCAAGCACGTTACAAATAACTTTGTACCCTTTCTTCGACAATTTTTTAACTATTCTCTCCCAAAACTCTTTATCAAATTCCGGAAGCGATTTAGCCTCAGGAGAAATTATTGCAATTTTTTTTAAATTACCGATTTCGGTTACTTTTTTCTTTAAATCAGCAGACACTTTCGGATAGATTTGAGGTTTTTCAAATCTTGAACTTTGAGGAATAGCGAGAAATTCTTTATACCAAGGTAAAAACTTTATTAATTTTCTTGGACTTTGCATTTTTAAGAAAAAATCATATAAATGAGAGTGAAATGCCGGATGTGCAACATAAAAAGCCCCCTTTTTTGGTTCTGGGCTTTGCGCTGCAATTTCTCTTATAATAGTATCACTCATCTGAGCAGTAACATAATTTTTTATCCCATACATTTTTAAAACAATTTCATGA
>JAQUYY010000283.1 GCA_028691575.1 Candidatus Gastranaerophilales bacterium | reverse complement strand
GGCACCCACAACTTCGTGGGCAACGGCATTGTCGCCCACAACACCTATCTGCAAGGCGCGGATCAGTTAAACACCTCCTTTGCCCTGCGCGTGCAAGACTCCGCCGCCGCCGACAACTTCGTCGTCACCAACGCCGGCAATGTGGGAATTGGGACGACCGATCTTTCGGGGGCGAAATTTAAAATTGCGGGGGATGGTTCCACGGTGGCGGACAACTATAATGATTTGAGCCAAATCGCTGGCAATACCAACGCCGCGGCGGTGTCGGGCAAGCTCCAGATCGCGGAAGCGGCCTGCGGTTCATACACCATTCAGGGCGCGGGCGGATTGACCTACGGGACGGTTCTTGGCCCGGACGGCAAGTGCTGGCTGGATCGCAACCTGGGCGCCACGCAAGTGGCCACTTCCGCCAGCGATGTCAATTCCTATGGCTATTACTACCAGTGGGGCCGGCCGACGGACGGGCATCAAATTGAAAACAGCGGCACCACCGCCGTCAACGCCGACAGCGACATTCCCGGTCATGCCAATTTCATCACGGAGGATACTTCACCCTATGATTGGCGCGTGCCGCAAAGCCCGAACGAGGCCACGCTTTGGGCGGGCGCCGGCGGCGGATCAAACAATCCGTGTCCGGCCGGCTGGCATGTGCCGACATCGGCGGAATGGGTGACGGTGGCGGGTTATTTTTCGCCGCAGACCAGCGTCGGCGCGTTTAATTCAACGCTGAAACTGCCGCTAGCCGGCTACCGCAGTCGCGCCAGCGCCTCGCTTAACGGTCGGGGCAGTTACGGCCACTACTGGTCGGGCAGTCCCAGCGGGACGGATGCGGCGTACTTGGTCTTCTACTCGTCCGCGGTGGATCCGGCGTACACGGGTGGTCGGGCCAGCGGCTTCTCGGTCCGCTGTGTCAAGGATTAGCTTGGCAATTCGGCAATTTGACAATTTCAAAAAAAATATTATGGCTCTATATTACAATCTTCCAATATATAAAGCGAGTTACAAATTGGTGACGATGCTGTTTGCGAATTCAAGCGGTTTTGCGCGCGAATACAGATACACGGTCGGGCAGGATATGAAAAACGAAGGAACCTCGCTGATAAAAAATATCTATCGCGCCAACAAGGCGGCGGACAAGATCGCCGACCTTGGCCAAGCGAGAGAGAATCTGGAAACAATCCGCTTGCTGACGCGCCTGATGCAGGATTTCAACCAACTGAGCCTCAAAAAATTCGTTGAAATAAACCAAGCCATTGAAGAAGTTTCCAAACAACTTGCCAGCTGGGAAAAATACAGCAAGTCAAATGCCAAACCGCCGGAATCGTCTGTTGCCAGGGCGCAGGCGAGCGTGCGGAGCAAATCCAATAACCCCCTTGCCGCAAGCAAGGAATTTTGCCCGGCGTTCGGGCATATTGCGCCGCTTCATCAAAAAAATGGCGCGATAAATTCAGAGGTTATCATCCCGCTAGCCGGCAACCGCAATCGCGCCAGCGCCTCGCTTAACAATCGGGGCAGTAACGGCAACTACTGGTCGGGCAGTCCCAGCGGGACGAATGCGGCGAACTTGAACTTCAACTCGTCCGCGGTGAATCCGGCGAACACGAATAATCGGGCCAACGGCTTCTCGGTCCGCTGTGTCAAGGACTTGCAAAAAGAGATTGTCAAAAAACAAAACAACCGGCAGTTGCTTCTTGATTTGTTCCGCGCGTATTTTGACGCGCGAAGAAACAAACGATCAACCGCCAGCGCCCTGGCTTTTGAGGCCGGTTACGAGGGGAAATTATTCAATCTTTACGAAGAAATCATAAACCGCGAATACCAGATCGGCCGAAGCATTTGCTTTATCGTCAACAAACCGGTTAAGCGGGAGATATTCGCCGCGGATTTTCGCGATCGCGTCGTGCACCATTTGATTTTCAACTATATCAACCCGATTTTTGAAAAACACTTCATTAAAGATAGCTACAGTTGCCGGATCGGCAAGGGGACGGCAATGGGAATCCGGCGGGCAGATCATTTCATCCGCTCCGGCTCGGAAAATTACCAAAAAGACTGCTGGATTTTGAAGTTAGACATAAAAGGATATTTTATGGCGATGGACAGAAACATTCTTTACCAAAAAATAGAGCAAAGACTGAAAGCGGCCAAAAACGCGGAATTTGATGTTGATCTGGCGCTTTACTTAATTCGCGAGATCGTGTTCCATGCGCCGACCAAAAACTTTCACATAAAAGGCAAGCGGGAGGATTGGATCGGCCTGCCAAAATCAAAAAGTCTGTTTTTTGCGAAAAACGGAAAAGGCTTTCCCATCGGGAATCTGACCAGCCAGCTTTTCGGCAATATCTATCTGGACGAACTGGATCATCTGGTGCGCGAAAAATTCGGAATGAAACATTACGGCCGGTATGTTGACGATATGATTTTGGTTCATTCCGACAAGGAATTTTTGAAAGGCGCGGTTTTAAAAATCAAAGATTATCTGGAAAAAGAGCGGGGGCTTAAACTTCATCCCCGAAAAACATACTTACAGCATTTCAAGAAAGGCGTTTGTTTTCTGGGGACATTCGTCAAGCCCCATCGGATCTATATCGGCACGCCGACAAAACGAAATTTTTGTGCCATGGCGGGCGAATGGAATTTAATCGCCCGAAAAAATCAAGGGATAAGCGATGAAGAAGCCAAGAAATTTATCTCCGGCGTCAATTCCTACCTGGGATTGATGAAACATTACAACACTTTCAAGTTGAGGGGAAAAACGGCGCAAAGCTTCAATGATGAGATTTTTAAAAGTATTGTTTTTTCGGAAAAATTTGAAAAGGCAATCGTGGCCGCC
>JAQUYY010000030.1 GCA_028691575.1 Candidatus Gastranaerophilales bacterium | reverse complement strand
AATGCACGTCTTACTTCTCTTAGCGCATCGCTAATATTATCTTCGTTAAGACTAGCTTTACCCGAAGTTTTTCTAACGATATCCTGTAATCTGTCCGATAAATTTTCAAACATACCCTTCTCCGTTTATTTGTCGATTGATAACATTATATATTAAAAATTATAAGATTACTCATATTCCAGATGTGATAAAATTTTTTAAAAGTGCCATGAAGAGTGATGAATTTTTATAAGTTTATTTGAACATGTATTTATAAGGAGGGATTTATTATGCTTTCATTTTTGTTACATTGGGTTTTGTCTGCACTTGCTGTAATGTTTGTTGCATGGGCAATTCCCGGCATTTCTGTGGTGAGTTTCTGGAGCGCTCTTTTTGCAGCTGTAATTATTGGTTTTGTTAACGGATTTATTAAGCCTATTGCTATGTTTTTGACATTCCCTATAAACTTAATCACTTTAGGACTCTTTACACTTGTTATCAATGCTTTTATGCTTATTTTAGTAAGCAAAATAGTGCCCGGTTTTAAAGTCGACGGTTTTTGGGCTGCTTTTTGGGGAGCTATACTGCTATCTATTGTTTCGACATTTTTAGGTAGTTTAAATATCTAATCAAACAAAGCTGATATAAAATCTTCAGCGTTAAAGTCTTTTAAATCTTCCATTTTTTCACCCACACCAACGAGTTTAACCGGAAGGTTTAGTTCTTTTGCTATAGCCAAAACAATTCCACCTTTAGCGGAACCGTCAAGTTTGGTTAATCCGACAGAAGTTATATCCACCGCTTCTTTAAATATTTTTGCCTGTTGAAGTCCGTTTTGTCCTGTATTAGCATCAATTACAAGGATCGATTCGGTTAAAAGTCCCGGTGCTTCTTTATCAATTACTCTTTTGATTTTTCCAAGCTCTTCCATTAAATTTATTTTATTTTGAAGTCTTCCTGCCGTATCAATGATTAAAATATCAGAATTATACTCCTTAAGCGTTTTTATAGCATCAAAAACTACAGATGCAGGATCTGCACCGGCTCTTCTGATAATATTTGCACCTGCTCTTTCAGACCAAATTTCAAGCTGGTCTTCGGCGGCAGCTCTAAATGTATCGCCGGCTGCAATTAAAACCCATTTACCTTGATTTTTGAATCTATGTGCAAGTTTTCCGATTAAAGTTGTCTTTCCTGCTCCGTTTACACCGGTTACTAAAATAATATTTTGCTGATTTTCTTTGATATTTAAAGTTTGTGTGCCACTACTTGATAAAATATTTTTAAATTCTTTTTTTAAAAAATCAGTAATTCTAGAAGGACCAATTTGTTTTTCTCTAAGCTGTTCAACTATATCGATGGCTGTATCCACACCCACATCGGCTTTAATGAGCGTTTCTTCGATTTCATCCAATAAATCCTCATCCAGTTCTTCTTTATCTTGAACAAGGTTTGATATATTGCTGACAAGGTTTTCCGTTGTTTTTGATACCGCAGATTTCAAGTTATCTACGGATATTCCAAAAAAGCTATTCTTATTTTCTTCTTTTGAAGATTTTTTGTTATCTTTTTTGAAAAAATCAAACATTGAAGTTCTCCCTTTTTTACTTGGCTTTTTTATATTCTTTCAAATTATTTTTGTCAACAACTTGCCTTAATATGCCGTTTATAAAACGGGTTGCTTTGTCGATGCTGTATTTTTTAGCAAGTTCAACTGCCTCGTCTATAGCAACGCTTATAGGAATTTCATCAAAATATATAAGCTCGGTTATTGCAAGTTTAAGAATATTTTTATCAATTTTTACAATTCTGTCTATATTCCATCCGATAGAATTTTCTTGAATTTCCTGATTAATTCTGTCTGTATTCTCTTTATATGTATTAATTAACCTTAATGTGTAATCCTTAACTTCCGGTTGAGCGTATAAAACTGCAAATTCTGCTGCTTCCAGTGCATTAAAAGCCTTTTCGCAAGAATCTATGACTTCATCTATTCGTCCCAACATATCTGATGTTAAAGGAATAGCAACAGGCAAATCACTTTCTTCTATTGGTCTTGATAAATTATCGGGATGTTCTGCTTCATATTTTTCAACGTATTCTCTTATTTCTAAAAGGGCAGATGCTGATGTTTTTAAATTATTTTCTGCACTATTATTTATAGTTCTTATTGAAGATAGTAAAATTTCTTCAATAGATTTCTCTTCTGACTTGTCAATCTGAGTAAGAGCCATTAAGGCTAATTCTCTAGATGCTCTTCGTGCCTTCACGTTCTTAATCCTCTTTTCAATGTTCGATTTTACAGTTTATATTAATACATAAATAAATCTTTTAATCAACGTGTAATTAATTTTAAACAAAATAACAATATTTTTAATGTTCTGGTTTTATACTTTTAAGGAAATGATTTCTTATGAAAATAAATGCTGGATTTACTTCTAATACTAAAAATATCCCTTCTTTCAAAGGTTATTTTGCCGCACCTTTAAAGAAAATTGTGTTAACTACAGGAAATTATTATTCTGATAATATTTTTAAGATAAATGTTGAACTGCAAAAAGCCTTAGAAAATCAAGGTGTTGATGTATATATACAAAGAGATGGTGATATACTAAAAAATCTTGATGAATCAACAAAATTTATTTTTGATAACAGTAAAAAGCCTGATGTGTTGAGCTGTCAAGGTATTTGGTCACAAGATGAGAAAATATTTTTGGATAATAAAACAATGGTTGCGTTAAATGCTGATGGAAATCAAAGATGTGGCGGAATGCACATTAAAGAATTAGCTCAGTTTTTTAGAAATAAATTAATAAAAATAGACGAAAACATAGAAGGTGGAAATTTCTTTCTTGGGAAAAATAATGCAAACGAAAATATTTTACTCATCGGCAAAGATGCTCTACAAAACGGTATTACGAAAACACTGGAAATTTTTAATATTAAACCAAAAAATCTTCATGTTATATCACAGCCTGATTTCCATCTTGATATGAGGTTAAGACCGCTTAATTTTCCAAATATTTTAGTTAACGATCCTAATATTTTGTTAAAAGAATTTAAAAAACGTAATATTCCTTTTGAAAAAGCAGAAGAAGTTGCCCGTGCAATTAAAGTAAACTCTCCTAATTTCTATGCTACGGTGGAACAAACCTGTAAAGAATTGACCGAGTACGGATATAATCCTATTAGAGTACCCGGCGTTGTTTATACTAATAATAGTATTTCTGCAAATTTCATGAATGCCCTTGTTCATCAAAAACAAAACGGCAAAATGATTTATATTACGAATAAAAGCGATGTTCAATCAAATGGAGATATTGATTTTAATGAAATTTTTGTTAATTTTATAAAAGATAATGTACCGCAAATTAATGAAATTAAATTTGTGACAGGTGGGCAATTAAACGAATTTGGCAAATCGTCGATTTTTATAGAAAAGGCACTAAAAGAAAAAGGTGGCGGAGTTCATTGTTTATCAAATGAAGTCCCTGATTTTACAAATTGGTATCATTAAAAAATAAACGGTTTCTCTGTCTCCTCAATTGTCTAATATGTTTTTTCAAAATAGCTGTTATAATCTCCTGGTTTTTATGAATAGGAGAGAACAATTGAAAAAGCCAAAAATTTTAATTGCTGTTGATGAGCCTGAATTTGCCCAAGAAATGGTTAAAAAAACATTATATTTTATAAATAATAAACACGCTGAATTTGTTTTGATGAATGTTTTAGAGACGACTTCCGCTGAAATCGAATATTTTAAACAAGAACCGGAAAAATTTATCGGCTATGAAGCTAAAAAAAATGTTTTCAATTCATTAAATAAATTTTTTGATGAAAAAAATGTAAAACAACCAAATTTTATATATAGAGAAGGAAATGCAGCAGATAATATACTGAAAGTAGCACAAGATAGCGATTTTAACCTGATAGTAGTCGGCTCTCATAATAAAAACAAATTAGAGCGTTATTTAATCGGCAGTACAAGTTATAAGATTTTTAAACAGGCAAAAACATCCGTTTTATGTATAAAAAAAAGCGAAATTAACTATAAACAAAAATTAAAACCTCTTATTGCAGTTGACGGCTCGGATTATTCTAATCATATGTGCCAAAATATTAATTTGTTTTTTGATCAATCAAATACCGAAATAAACCTTTTGCACGTCAGTCGTCCGATTGAAGAAATTTTTACACCTCAAATGCATATCTATGCTAATATACCCGGGGTTCAGGAAGAAGCAAGGCAATCAGCTTATGCCATATTGAATGATTCAGCAGTTATTTTACAAAAAAAAGGTTTTAATGTTGGGGCAAAACATCATCTTACAGGCAATCCCGCCGTTATAATTTCAGAAGAAGTTGAAAACCTTAATATTTCCCTGTTAGTGCTGGGATTGCACGGCAAAAACATTGTGCAGAATTTTTTAGCAGGAAGTGTAAGCACAAAAGTTTTCGAACATTCTGCCCATAGCATTCTTGTAATAAAAAAAGCTTGACTATAAATAGAAAAATTAATCTGGAATATTTAGAATTTTTTAGTTATAATATAGCTATAACATATTTAGGAGCTATCGGATTGTATGCTTAAAATATTGGCTAAGTATTTTATATTTTTCATTTTTATTACTTTATTTTCTGCATCTGTTTTTGCACAAGACAAAATAGTTGAACTTAAGCAGGGGACATACTTAAAAGGTATTTTAATGCAGAATATTTCAACAGCTTCTAATAAAGAAGGCGATATTGTTGAATTAATAAATCCGGCAAACATATTCTTTGATAATATTGCAATATCCGAAAATACCATTTACAAAGGGGTGATTGCAAAATTGGAAAAGCCTAAACTCGGTCAAGACGGCTATTTTTACATAAATATTGATGAAATAATATTTCCTGATAATTCTTCATTTTCAATCGACGCTTATTTATGGACAAAGAAGGAAGGCGGATTTGGCGGTGATTTTACAAAACGAACAGAAATTAAAAAAATGCATCATCGAATACAAGGAATAGGTCTGATTGCACAAATTATTCCAACCGGACCTAGAAGCATGGGTAAAGATTTTGAAATAAAAGCAGGAGAAGAGTTTGTAATTGTTATCAAACATAATACAGAACTAATTTTTGAATAAAATTTAACATAATTTTGATTTTTAATAATATGTGTTAAAATTTAGTATAATCAATAATAGGATACAATGGTAATTAAAATTAAATTTAAATTTAAATTTAAATCTAGACAAATAAAGGAGAATGGATTGATGAGTAAAAAAACAAAATTAACAGCTGCCTTATTAGCGGGTTCTTTAGCTTCTTTTTCAGTGTTATCGGCTTTTTCACAGACTTATACACCTCAGTATGATTCCTCATATTCATCAGGGTATGAAGTACAAAGATCTTATCAAAATTTGCCTGCTCCATCTGCAGTAGGTCAAAATTATCAACCCAATTATGCAAATTATCAGAATGTTCAACCTGTGCAACAAACAACAAATTATACACAACAGGCAGGTAACTACGCTCAAACAAATGTTCCCAGTTTCAATCAAACTTATATGCCTCCATTGCAAGGTACAGTTGTAACTGTACCGGCTGGAACTATGATGTATGCGGCTACTACAAGCTCTATCAGTTCTGCTTACACAACAGTAGGAGATACAGTAAGCTTATCATTAGGCTCGCCACTATATTTTAACGGAGTAATGATTGTTCCTGCAGGAAGTATGGTTCAAGGTAATGTTGTTGTTGCCCAAAAAGCCGGTATGGCAGGTAAACATGGTCAATTAAAGATTAAATTTACAAATGTTATAACGCCTAGCGGTCAAAGAATTCCTATTTCAGGGAAAATTCAAACTGAAGACGGAACAGGTATTTTAATTGGCGGAACAGGAAAAGACAGATTAACAAAAGTGGCTAAAAATACAGCGGTTGGTGCAGGTTCAGGAGCTTTATTCGGTACTGTAATCGGTGCAATTTCAGGCAATACCGGAAAAGGTGCATGGTCAGGTACTGCAGTCGGTGCAGGATTAGGCGCAGGTAAATCTGTTATTGAAAAAGGAGAAGACGTTGTCCTTAATGCAGGTAGTCAAGTCGATATTCAGCTTGATCAGCCTTTAACTGTTAACCCTTCTCAAACTTATTAATTCCGACAGGCTAATTGTTATCAAACTTTTTCTTGTGATAATTTTAATTTTATAGAATAATCCTAGACAAGTATTGTGATTAAAGTTAAAATAAGAATACAAATATAAAGACAGATTGTACAGGAATCATAAATGTTAAAGTTGGGGACGAGGCTAGATGACGATATTGAAAAACAAAAAAATACGTTGTCACCTTTTGAAAAATTAAACAATAAAAAAGTTACTGATAAAGAAATAACTCTTGAGAAGGCTTTATTTATATCTACAGTTGCACATCCTGCAGCCATAGCTATACTTTGGCTATTTTTTAAAATTTTAGTTATTATTTTAGCTTTAATCGGTATAACTTTACCGTTATTTGAAAAACCTCAACCAAAAATAAAAGATATAGAATTTGTTTTGGTTAATAAAGAACAAACGCCGATAAATAAAAATACTAAATATCGTGCGGATAGAAATTCAAGAGCCGGCGGAAAACATGATCCTAATAAAACTGTATCAATGCCTGAGCCATCAGCTGTAAAGAGCAAGCCTCAACAAAAAGCTACTCAGCCAAAAACAGAACAGCCAAAGGCAAGTCCGAGTCCAAAACCAACACAACCAAAAATTCCTGTGCCGCCAAAACCACAGCCAAACAATGCTGTTCCAAAACCAAAATTAACAGCACCTAAGTCATTTAATATTCCTGTACCTATGACAAAAGCGCCAACGGCGGTTTCTCCATCGGGAGGACCCGTTACAAGTGCGCCATTGCAATCTGCCTCGCCAAGTTCGTCACCGACACCGGTAATGGCATCAGGTGGAAGCTCAGGAAGTTATACACAAAACCGTTATTCGGGAAAATCTTCTTTTGGCGGAGGCAGTGCAGGTAATCCCGGTCCCGGAAATCCAAATGGCGAACCCGGAATAGATGCATTAGCAGAGCCGGATTTTGGTCCTTATATGAGAGAATTGCAAAGAAGAATTAAAAGAAATTGGGATCCGCCAAAAGGCAATGAAAGCAAAAGAATTGTACTAATGTTTAAAATCAGCAAAGATGGAAGACTTTTATCATTGAAAGTTATAAAATCTTCAGGAGTAACCTCAGCAGACAGGGCTGCAATTTCGGCAGTTGAGCTTACCGCACCGTTTAAGCCTTTACCTAAAGAATATAAAGGAAACGATGTTGATATTCAATTTACGTTTGATTATAACGTATTTGGCGCAAGTAGATATTAATTAAAGAAAAAGCGAGGAAAATAAACTATGGAATTATTATTACACTCAATTAAAATGGATTGGCCTGTATTATTGCCAATTCTTATTTGTTCAGTTCTGGTTGTTGCAGTTGCAATTAACAGATTCTCTTTTTATAGTCAAAATAAAAGAGATATTGTTCAATTTATTCACAGACTTCAAAAAGAACTTCAAAAAGACAACCTTGATGCGGCTCAAAGTTTAAGTGCTCAATTAGGCGGTATTATTGGAGAAGTTGCAGAAGAAGGTCTTAGAATTTTATCAGAACAAAAAAAAGATTTTGCAAGATCTTTTGATATTTCAACAGGGCTTGCTACTCGAAAATTAGAATCTCATTTAACCATTTTAGGTACTATAGGCGGTGTTGCACCATTTTTAGGTCTGTTTGGCACAGTTGTGAGAATTCTTTATACGTTTCAGGATTTAGCTACTCAAGGAAATCAAAGCGCAGCAGTTGCTATGGGTATCGGTTCAGCCCTTATTGCTACTGCTTTCGGTCTTGGCGTTGCTATTGTAGCTGTAATTTTATACAATACCTTCCAGGCAACTGTTAAAAGATATGAAGATGATTTTCAATTATTAAAACTTCTTTTCTTAAGCTTTACTGACAGTTCCGAAGAAGTTTCAACTAATACAGAATCATTACAAGGACAATTTAAATAGGATAAAATAATGGCTATAGGTTCATCAAAAGACGGAATATTTAATGAAATAAACATCACACCCCTAACAGATATTTTCCTCGTTCTGTTAATAATTATGATGGTTATGGCACCGATGTTTCAAAGCATGAATAATGATATTAAAATACCTGAAATTAACAGCGGAATTAGTGTTGAAAATGATAAAGCGGTTGTTTCCGTAACAAAAAGCGCCGAATTTTTCTTAAATGGAAGTCGTATAAATTCTGAAAACTTAACAGATGAGCTTATCAAAGTTTTAGAGCAAACAACAGAAAAAGTTATTGTTGTTAAGGCTGATACAAATGTTAAG
The DNA here is from genome assembly GCA_028691575.1 of Candidatus Gastranaerophilales bacterium. Lineage (GTDB taxonomy): Bacteria > Cyanobacteriota > Vampirovibrionia > Gastranaerophilales > JAQUYY01 > JAQUYY01. Next base: position 4,716 of record JAQUYY010000030.1, on the reverse strand, counting down.
AATAAAGAAATAATGAAAATCATGAGAGCAGCCCAATCAGCAGGTTATGAAAAATTAACTGTTGCAGGGGAACCTTTATCAAAAAAACAACAGCAAGAACTTGAATCTAAGGCAGATTCACAAAGTATTATTGATACACAAACAGATATTCAGGCAAAAACACCTGCCGATATTATTGAATAAATTAAGGAATAATCAATGGCATTAAGACATAGAGATTCATTTAATGAAATAAATATAACTCCTTTGACAGATATTTTTCTGGTTTTGTTAATTATAATGATGGTTATAGCACCTTTATTAGATCAGCAAGGCTTAAATCTACTTGTTCCGGGGACAGAAGAAGTTAAAACTCCTAAGGAAAGTAAAGTTATAATTGTTGATGTGGAGCAAAACGGTATTTATACAATTGACGGCAATTTAGTAACTTCGGAAAATCTCATTTATACTATAAAAGAGCAAATGATTAAGAAAAAAGACGGTTTGCTAATTCAGGCAGATGACGAAGCTACTCATGGTGCAGTTGTAAAAGTTATGGATGCTGCAAGAAATGCTGGCGTAACAAGCATTACTGTTGATGAGCGATAAATTGACAATTAAATAAATTTTTATAGAATTTTCTCTATTTTGTTTATACAATAATCAATCGCACCTTTGCTTTTAGCGAATGCCTTTTGTGTTGAGGTACTCATATTTGCATAAAATTCTTTATCGGACAAAAGTTTGTCAAAATCTTTTTCTAAAGAATTCTTTTCGCTGATAATCGCACAATTATTATCGATTAATAGTTTATAAATATCTTTGAAATTAAAAATACTTGATCCTGAAATTATCGGTTTGCCAAAAATTGATGCTTCAAGAGGATTATGTCCGCCGGTTTTTGAAAAGCTTCCGCCAATAAAAGCAATTTGGCATATGGAATATAATTTTGACAATTCTCCCATTGTATCGAGCATTATTATTTCATTTTTTGCAAAATCGTCTTTTTTGCTCCTTAAACCATAAGAAAAACCGGATTCTTCAAGAAGTTTTTTAACCTGTTCGTGCCGTTCAGGATGTCTTGGAGCGATTAAAAGTTTAATATTTGAATGTTTTATTTTTAATTTTTTAAAAGTATCAAGAATTATCTCATCTTCACCTAAATGAGTGCTTCCTGCAATTATGACTCTTGAATTATTAATTGCCAGAGAATTTTTTAATTCCAAAATTTGTTCATCTGATAAATTATTTTCAATATCAAATTTCAAATTACCCATAACTTCTGTTATATCAGCGTTTGCACCGATATCAACCATCCTGTTTTTATCATCTTCCGATTGCATAAGAATTGATGTATAATTTTTGAAAATTTCTCTAAAAAACAGGCTGAATTTCTTATAACCTTTATAAGAATTTGGAGAAATTCTGCCATTGATTATCATTAGAGGAATATTGTTTTTTCTGATTTGATAAGAAAAATTTGGCCAGATTTCAGTTTCAGCAACAATTACAAGCTTAGGATTTATAGCTTTTATTGCTGATTTTACGGAAAAAGAAAAATCGTATGGAAAATATAAAATTTCAGAAACAACATTTGTCAATTTTTTATTGGCAACTTCATTTCCTGTTTTTGTTACGGTAGTTAAAACTATTTGATAATCTTCAAAAGTTTTTGCCAATTTTTTTACAAAATTTTCAACAGCCAAAACTTCGCCGACAGAAACAGCATGAATCCAGATAACAGATTTTTTGTCTTTTAATTTTGGATAAAAACCGATTTTTTGCCAAAAACCTGCACGAAATTTGAGGTTTAAAACAAATGCAATTAATATTATCGGACTTAATATGATAGTTAAAAACAAAAGTAATAAATCATAAATAATATACATAATTTTTTATCCGTTTGGAATCTTTTAAACTAATTATACCGTAAAAAAGCGAAAACGAGCTGACGCTAATAAAAATATTTGAAACAGCGTGTATGGTGTAAAAAAAATTTTGTGCCGTTAATAGCGAACTTGCAAGAAAACGCCTCTTGTTTTTTTATTCTCAATTATCTATTATCACATCTTGTCGGGTAATTGCTCAGTTACTTCTGTATATTATAATTTTTCCATATGAAGGGAGGAACGTGTATGAAAATTGCACAATTAGCGCCACTGTGGGAATCGGTGCCGCCAAAAACTTATGGGGGAACCGAACTTGTTGTTCATCTGTTATGTGAAGAATTTATAAAATACGGTCACGATGTAACTCTTTTTGCTTGTGGGGATTCAAAAACTTCTGCAAGACTGGAAGCTGTTATTAAAAAACCAATGAGAGAGATGAATGTGGAAATACCTTCTTTCTATGAAATCGACTCCATTTCAAGGCTTTTAAAAAGACACCGGGAATTTGATATTATTCATAATCACATAGGTTATCCTTTTTTACCGTTTACAAATTTAATTACTACGCCTGTTGTAACTACCTTACACGGAGCTTTTTGCAACAAGGAAGAGGTGGGAATTTATCGAAGACACAAAAATAATTCTTTTATTTCAATAAGTAATTCTCAACGGTTGGGATTAAAAGAATTAAATTATATTCAAACTGTTTATAACGGTATTGCTGTTGAAAAATATGATTTTCAGGAAACACCTGATACAAAAAATCCTTATCTTGCTTTTTTAGGTCGAATTTCGGAAGAAAAAGGAGTTCATCATACAATAAAAATTGCAAAAGATAATGATTTTAAATTAATAATAGCAGGTAAAATCGGGAAAGTTGACGAGCCTTATTATGAAGAAAAAATAAAACCGTTTATTGACGGGAAGCAAATCTCTTATATCGGTGAATTGGGACATAATGCAAAAGTTGAATTTTTGAAAAATGCAACTGCAACATTACATACGGTAACCTGGCCGGAGCCTTTTGGGCTTGTAATGGCTGAATCTATGGCTTGCGGAACTCCTGTTTTGGCATTAAGAAACGGTTCAATACCTGAAGTTGTCAAAGATAGGGTTACGGGCTTTATTGAAGATGATGCAAATATTTTATCAAAACATGTAAAAGATATTCATAAAATAGACAGAAAAGCTTGTCGTAAACACGTTGAAGATAATTTTTCAGCAGGTAAAATGGCTCAAAATTATTTAAAAGCATATGAAAAGACACTGAGCATAAGTAATTTGTCTGGTTGTACAGTTAAAAACGTTTAAAAATCGGAGAAAATTATGACCGTTACCATTATGGGCAAAAACTACAGCCCCATAAGACGAACTATTAAGCATAACAATATGTTTATGGTAACAGATGAAAATGGCAACATAACCGGCGATAACACTTCAGGTTATGGTCTTTATAGTGACGATACAAGGTTTTTAAAACGATTTGAATTAAAAATAAATGAAACAGATCCGATTATTTTATCTTCTTCAACAGAAACCGGGTATTCTTCAATAATTATCGGTACAAACGTTTCTATGCCAAACACTTTAGAGCTTGGCAAAATAATTGAACAAGAAACTGTTCAAATTAAAAGAGAAAGTATTATTTTGGGTTCATATTTTGAAACTGTCACTATTGCCAATTACAACTTTGATACTATTGGAGTTGAAATATGTCTAACATTTGAAGCTGATTTTTTAGATATATTTGAAGTCAGAAAACTTGATGCAATTGCTAAAGAAAAAAATATTGAGCCGGTTTATGACGAAAAATCTCTTAGGTTTGTTTATGTTGATATAACGGGAGCAACTCTTTCTACGGAGATACTTTTTAAGGAAAATATTCCGATTAAATATGAAAATGGCAATTTATATTTCCGTTTAATACTTGAGCCGTCTGAAAAAAAAGAACTTAAACTTCAAATTAATTTAAAAACAACAGCATCATTGCCCGAAAAACTCACAGCGTATGATTTTAATGATGCTTTTGAAAAAATGTTTGAGCTTAATGCTGAAGATTCTTCCAGAATGGCTAAATATTACTCAAACAATGAAGATTTTAATGAACTTCTCCAAAGAGGGGTAAAAGATGTTAAAATGCTTACAACAAGAGCATGTTACGGTGAATATATTGCAGCAGGAATTCCATGGTTTACGACACTTTTTGGCAGAGACAGCTTAATTGCTGCAAGACAGGCATTAATGTTCAATCCGGATCTAGCCAAAAACATTTTGTTGACATTAGCTCGTTTTCAAAGCAAGGGGGATAATGAGTGGAGAGATGAGGAATTTGGCAAAATTCCTCATGAAATTAGGTTTGGAGAGCTTGCAAGAAGCAATCAAATTCCTCATAGTCCTTATTATGGATCTATTGATGCTACATGTTTGTGGCTAATTCTTTATTATGATTATTTTAAATGGACAAATGACAGAGAAACTATCGAAAATCTATGGCAAAATGCTCTCGATTGTCTTTATTGGCTTGATAATCATGGAATTACCAATAAATATGTTTATTATATAAAAAGAAGTAAAAAAGGGTTGGATAACCAGGGCTGGAAAGATTCTCACAACTCAAATATACATTCGAACGGGATTTTGGCAGATCCGCCAATTGCTCTTGTTGAAGTACAAGGATACGCTTATTCCTCTAAAACGAAACTGGCGGAAATGGCAGGATATTTAGGAGAATATGCTTTAAAAATAAATCTCATACAAGATGCCTATAAGTTTAAAACGAATTTCAATAAAGATTTTTGGATGAAAGATTTGGGATTTTTTACTCAAGGGCTTGATAAAAATGGCGAGC
>JAQUYY010000282.1 GCA_028691575.1 Candidatus Gastranaerophilales bacterium | reverse complement strand
TGGGCGGGGAGATGGAATACGGCTGTTGTTGGGAAGGGGTGCTTACGCTGGTGGACAGAGGGGTTGACGGAGATGTTTACGCCAATAACAGGGGTAATTATTACAAGGCCATAGGGATAGGCGGGTTTATGATAACCACCGTTCCTGTTGTGAATGTGGAAGGGTTTGGATGGCAGGAATACATAAGCGATGCGAATAACAATATTTTCGTGCAGTACGCGCCGGCGTCCGGCGCAGGATCCGCGATATACGCTTATTATGACCAATCGACAGGTCGTGCGGTTACCGACAGCGCGGATTCCTTTATGCGTTTTTATCAGGTGGAGGGTGTGGGGGTGGTGCCGGTGACCGTTGGGTTGACTGGCGAGGGGTGGGTGCCGTTGGGGAGCGCGCAGGCGGAGGGGGAGCAGGTATGGGTTACGCCGGTCCAGGGAGGCGAAAACATTTATGAACGCCTGGAATACGACGCGCTGGCGCAAGCGCCCTGGGCCGGGACAGGGGAGTATTACAGGCAGGACGGGCAAGAGACCTGGGTAAAGACCACTGCCCCTGCCGCGGCGGTGACGCTGGAAGAGCGGGTTTTCGACTACACTAAATATACTGCTCTTTCAATAAAGAGCGAAGCAGGCGACAGTCATATAGTGAGAAATGACGGAATAATCGATTGGATAGAAAGTGGCGGTGAATATTGGAGTAATCTAATATTTGAAGGAGACTCGAAAGAAGAGAGTTCAAAAGGACCCGCGCCGACCGGCCTGATTAAATACTCGCCTGAAAACGTGCACGTGTTAATGATGCTCGGAGATACGGCGCTCGATCTCATCAGCCAGGAAGAATTCTTAACCAACGAAACGGCAAGAAAACAGTTCTTGTCACAATACGAATTTTATGACTATCGGGGCGCGTTATATCTCCAATTGTTGACCGAGATAGGCGTTCCCGAGGAGAATATCGTTGTGTTGTCGAACAATCGTGCCGCCGGCTTGCCGTTGCCCTCGATACCGGAGGAGTATACCGAGCTTATAGAGGAAGATTTCTATGTCGCAGTGCAGACAATGATGGAAAATGTGGATGAAAACGATTTATTTGTGCTTGTATATTTAGGACACGGTATGAATTATGATGACGGCAACGGTGTGCAGTATGTTATCACGGCTGCCGGAGATGCGATAATTCCCGGAAAAACGCTCGCGCTAATATGCAACATAGTCGATTCCGAGAATACTTTGGTGATACTGGGAAATTGCTTCAGCGGTAATCTAATTACCGATCTGTCTGCTTGTGAAAGAAGCGATTCGCTGCTTGTCTTGACGGCTTCAGGGGCGGGGGAAGTATCGACTACACAAGGAGCGCTTTCTTTAAGTTGTGAGGCGAACGGTGACAGTGACGAATGCAGCATTGAAATGGGTGAATTCCACTCATACAGCACAGACCTGTTGAAAGCACTGTTTTCAAATGAAGCGGACACGGATGGCGACGGGATAACGAGTTTTGAAGAAGCGCATACGATAACCGCCCCGGAAATGACAGCGCGCTTCACCGATCATCCGCAGATATGGGATGGAAATGAAAGCTGCCAGATAGCCATAGACCTGTCGCGGATAGACGGATCTTCTTCCATCGGCGCTAACGCGGATAACGATTGCGCTGCCCTGGCGTACGCGTATCTTGCCGCCGAAAAGTCCGGGGAGGAGATCTCTGAAAAGGAATTCTTTGGGCTGGCGGACAATTTCAAGGCGGCTTCCGGTATGGATGAAGACGGCGTGAGCATAGAACAGATGTTGAAAGGGTTCTACAGCTTGGGTATGAATTACAAGTATGAAGAAGTCAACAGCCTGGATGGGCTTGAAGCCGGCGCCGTGATCCTGACGAAAGAGGGCGGGATGCTTCATGCGATGGTTCTTGCCGACAACTCCGGCCCGCGGGTAACAGTTTATACCTGCGAAGAAGGCTGGAACAACGGAGGCGTCGAGCTGGAGAATATCGATCCTGAAGAGCTGACAATCAAAGGCGCGTTGATACCAGCCGGGACGGATGCTTCGGGGTTGGACAGGAGCAGGGAGATGACGATATCGGTATCCAGTCCGGGGTCGATATTTTACGACAACGACAGTTCATATTTATATAGCGAGACTTATTTCGACGCAAAAGGCGAGGTAACCGGGACTACCAGCCATACTGAGGACAACGAGGCGTATTTCAGCGGCAGCGTCAGGGCGCTCTCCCACGACGGCTGGACTCAATCTGAGATCGCGGAGTTCATTGACGGCGCGCAGGGGGTGAGGACTGCCGGTAAGGCTGCTCTGCCTACGGCAGAGCAGCAGAAAGCGCTGGAGACTGCCGCGCAGACCGTTGTGGCGCCGGTTTACGCCGAACTGGCCGGCACCACTTTCGACCTTGATCTAAGCAAAGTGCAGATAGTCACCGGCACGCCGCTTGAGGAATTCACTGCCTGCGTGTATGAAGGCTACCTTTGGCTTAACAACGCGGTATTCGATAATGACAGCGCGTTTCTGGCCGATGTTTTATACCACGAAGAAGCGGAGTCGGATATCCTCTCCGGCATCGTAAATCCTGCCGAGGAAGACCATAAACAAGCCCACCTGCAGGCTGAAAAAGCCGCTGAAGAATTCGGAATAAAGATATTAGACCAAAATAAAGACTCCAAGTCCAATGCACCAGCGGAAGATGTGCGTACGCAACAGGTAGGAGGCAATGATAAATATGGCTGCTCGGTGGGGGCGGTGGCCAGGATCCTGGGTACGGATGTGAAAGATGAAGCGGCCATGGATAAGCTGACCGATCATCTAGGATATAATCAGGATTCCGGCACTATGATCTCGGGTATGTT
>JAQUYY010000281.1 GCA_028691575.1 Candidatus Gastranaerophilales bacterium | reverse complement strand
GATTTTGGAGATGAACCTAAACTTTATGATAAACACCCGAAACATGTTCCATTTACCGGAAGTTTAGCTTTTAAAAAAAACTGTTTGGGTTATATAAAAGGATTTTCGGAATTTGCGAGTAAAATTGACAAAAACATTACAACAAATGAAGATATTATTTTAGCAAATGAGCTAAGAAACAAGGGCTTTAAAATTGTTTATAACCCTAAAATGGTTGTATATCATAAAATACAGCCCGAACAAATGACTTTAGGCTATTATAAAAAACGATTTTACATTGGCGGTCGCTCAGATGCTTATACATACTACTTATTAGGCAAATTTTCAAAAACAAATATACCATTTAAAATTATACTGCATTTTATGAGAATATTGCTTAGTTTAATTTTAAAAAATCTTAAAACTGTTCCTCATGAAAAATACTATCAAAAACTTCGTTATTATTATAATTCAGGATATATTAAGTCATTATTAGAGATACTAGGCGGAAGAAAGAACTTAGAAAAATGAAAATTCACGAATATCAAGCAAAAAAACTATTTAAGGATTATGGAATAAATATACCAAATTCAATATTAGTAGAAAATAATAAAGAAATTCAAGATTCGATAGACAAAATAGGTTTGCCATGCGTAATTAAAGCTCAAGTACACTCGGGGGCAAGGGGGAAAGCCGGCGGTATAAAACTTGCTAAAACTCGAGAAGAAGCCATAAAATATTCCTCAGAAATACTCGGGATAGAATTAAAAAGCATTCAAACCGGTGATGAGTCAAAGAAAGTAAGGAAAATTCTTATCGAACAAGGTGTAAATATTGATAAAGAGCTTTATTTAAGCATGACTGTCGATAGAGAAAAAGAATCAATTGTAGTTATCGCAAGTACTGAAGGTGGCATGAACATTGAGGAAGTAGCACAAAATACTCCTGAATTAATAAATACAGTTGAATTGAATCTAGAATTGAAAAATAAAATATTATCTGAAAAATTGGGCTTAAATAATGATTTAGCAAAACAATTTAATAAAATTATCGAGCTATTAGGGCAATTATTTGAAGAAAAGGACTGCTCATTGTTAGAAATCAATCCCCTTGTTATTACAAAAGAAAACCAATTAATTGCAATCGACGGTAAAATCAACTTTGATGACAATGCACTCTACAAACACTCTGATATTGCTGAATTGAGAGATATTTTAGAGGAAAATCCGCTTGAAGTTGAAGCATCAAAATATAATCTTAATTACATAAAATTAAACGGCTCAATCGGTTGTATGGTAAATGGTGCCGGTTTAGCAATGGCAACAATGGATACGGTTAAACTTGCAGGCTCTGAACCCGCTAATTTCCTTGATGTCGGAGGTGGAGCAAGTTCGCAAAATATTGAAAATGCCTTTAAACTATTGTTAAGCGATGAATCTGTAAAAGCTGTATTTATAAACATTTTTGGCGGTATTTTAAGGTGCGATATTCTTGCAGAAGGCATTAAAAATGCTGTTCAAACTCTAAAAACCGATATTCCCGTAATAGTTAGACTGGAAGGAACAAATTGCGAGATAGGAGCTGAAATTTTACAAAATTCAGGGTTAAAATTTCAGGTTGCAAAGGATTTAAAAGAAGCAATTAAGCTTATTCAAGATTTGGCGGAGATAAAATAATGACAATATTCGTAAATAAAGATACAAACGTTATAGTTCAGGGAATTACAGGAAAAGAAGGCTCTTTTCATGCTTTAAAATGCTTAGAATACGGCACAAAAATCATCGGCGGGGTTACTCCGAAAAAAGGCGGGGAAACTATACATGGATTACCTATCTATAATTGTGTTGCAGACTTAAAAAAAGAGCATAAAATTGATTCTACAATGATTTTTGTTCCTCCAAAGTTTGCATACTCTGCTATTATTGAAGCTGCTGATAATAAAATTCCTCTAATTGTTTGTATAACAGAAGGAATACCTGTTTTAGAAATGTTAAAAGCTAAAAAATATGTTCGAGAAAAAGGTTGTAGACTGATAGGTCCGAATTGTCCGGGGATAATTTCACCGGATGAGTGCAAAATCGGCATTATGCCCGGACACATTCATAAAAAAGGTTGTGTGGGTATAATTTCAAGGAGCGGAACATTAACTTATGAAGCGGTTTACCAGCTAACGCAACTTGGAATAGGTCAATCTACCTGCATTGGTATTGGCGGAGATCCGATTATCGGCACTAATTTCATCGACTGTTTAAAAGAATTTGAAAAAGATGAAGAAACCAAAATTATCTGTCTTGTCGGCGAAATTGGCGGAAGTGCGGAAGAAGATGCCGCTGAATTTATTAAAAATAATATAACCAAACCTGTTGTTAGTTTTATTGCAGGAATAACAGCACCTCCGGGGAAAAGAATGGGTCATGCCGGTGCAATAATTTCAGGTGGCAAAGGAACTGCCGAAGGCAAAATAAAAGCACTAAAAGAAGCAGGAATTACTGTTTGTACAAACCCTGCAAACATTGGTGATACAATTAAAAGTGTACTGGCAGAAAAAGTATTAGATCTAAGTTAAGGAATATTTACCAAGTTGATTTAGAATAAATTATTTTATACAATTCTTAGGATAAACTACATAAAAATTAAAAGTAAAATGTAAACAAATCGTCATTGCGAGGAGTAAAACGACGAAGCAATCTAAAAACAATAATTGAACATTGGTAAGATGCTGAATCTAGTTCAGCATGACAGTGAGGGAGGTAGTAGATGAAAAAAACGAGTAAACAAGAGGAAAAAACTTTTTTATATAAGATAATAAATAAAAAATTGTTTAAAACTCAATATACAAAAGCATTTACTTTAGCTGAAACTTTAATAGTAATCGC
>JAQUYY010000280.1 GCA_028691575.1 Candidatus Gastranaerophilales bacterium | reverse complement strand
CTTTATTATCCTCTGGTTTCAGATATGATTGATAAGTAAAACCGATTTCTTTAAGTCTGTCATAAGCAGAAAATCCTAAATCTGTTTTAGGCTGAGATCTAACCACATCTACCAAATATTCTACGGCTTTAGGATAATTTTTTTGATTAATTTCGATTAATCCGTAATAATAATATGCCCTATCTCTTAATATTGCATATTTAAAAGCCAAATCTTTTTCAACTTCTGCCTGATCTTTTGCACTAGATATTTTTCTTAATGCTTTATATATTTCGGCATGATATTCTGTTGCATTTTCAAGCCAATCTATAACATTATCAAGTTTTTTTTGAGCTTCAATATACTTCTTTTCATAAATCAAATCGTTTGCCCTTTTAATATTAAAATCGGCATAAGAAATGCTTAAAATATTATTATTATCTTCAAAAACTCTTTTTTTACTTGCAACAAAAAGTTCGGATTGAGCAGTTTTAGAAATTGTATTTGATACTTCAAACAAAGTTTTTATTTCATCTGATACCGGTTCGTCTTTGGCAATTGAAATATTTGCAAAGAATAAACTTATAATGATACTTCCTATCAATAAATAACTTTTTTTCATAATTTCCTCTTTATTTCTTATCCATATTTTCTGTAATAACAATACTAAAATCTGATTGACCGCACATATAAGAATTTGGAGCTAAAATAAACGGAGCATTTTTTAACTCAGGTACTAAATATCTGATTTTTTTGGCTACAGAAGTTGATGCATAAGAAGAATGAGCATAAATTTGACGGTGAGGATCAGTCGTAGTATTTGTGCAAACTACACTATAACCGGCTTTTTCAAGTTTATTTTCGACAACCAGAGCTCTTTTTCTGGCTTTCTTGGTATATAAAATACTTACCGTATACATTGAATCTTTTTTATATGCACCATCTCTATAAACGATTCTATCAATTACTTCTTGGGTTTTTTCCGGATCTAAAACCCAATAACTTGTTCTCCCGTATTTTGAAGGTCTTCCCGGCAGCATAGCAGTTTGAATTTTTGCTAAATCAGCAGATTTCAAAAATGCTGCATATTGCGATAATTCCATTAAATTCATATCTGTTAATACATTTTTTTGTATAGTTTGTATAATTTCAGGTAATTTGGGAATAATTTGAGGTGACTGAAATTTTTCGGCCAATCCTCTCAAAAACCATTGTTGTCTATGCATTCTGCCTAAATCACCCAGAGCATCATGCCTAAATCTTATATAATCTTCAGCTTCTTTAGAATTAAGAATTTGTTTTCCTTTTTTTAGATTAATATTAAGCCCTGCTGTAAAGTCACGGTAACGCATATCTTTTTCAACAAAAACAGGTATTCCCCCGACCACATCAATTATATCCCTTATTCCATCATAATTTACAACAATATAATGGTCAATTTTTAAACCGAGCATGTTTTCAATTGTTTTAACAGTTAGTTCGACTCCTCCTAAAGCATGTGAAGAATTTATTTTTCCGACACCCTTATTTTCGGCAATATAAACTTTGCTATCCCGTGGAATTGATAGTGAATTAACGGTTTTTGTCACAGGATCAATGTTAAACAAAATTATTGTATCCGCTCTTGTGTTTTTAAAAGGATCAGTATTTTGACCGTTAGAGTCTACGCCTATCAGTAATATATTTTTCTTTGAAGCAAAAGGAATTGACGGGTGTATATTTGAAATATGTTCATTTATACTGCCTGTAATACTCAAAAACAAATTCTTTCCCGGCTCTGTAATACCAAATAATATTAACACTCCTATTAATGTTGAACAAATTGCTACAATAATATTTAATTTTAAATTTAATTTTTCTTCAGTCTTAGATTTTGTATACTTTGAAAAAAAGTTTTCATCATTGTTATTCATAAATTTTCTCTAATAAATCACTATCAACTATACAGTATGTATTATATTTTACATGAAATAAGTCATTAATGTAACAATGTTAAGAATTAAGGTATAATAATAAATTATGAACAATAATTATTTAGTAAGTCAAGAAAATACGAAAATCGAGCCTAAAAAGTATGTTTTAAAAAAACAAAACTCTGACTTGGTATTTAAAATTGATTATAAAAAAGAGTTGAATGAAAGCCAATACGAAGCTGTAACTAGCCTAACAGGAGCATTATTGGTTATAGCCGGAGCAGGTTCAGGTAAAACAAGAACTTTAATTTATCGAGTGGCAAGATTGATAGAATCCGGTGTAGTACCCGAAAATATTTTGTTACTGACTTTTACAAGAAAAGCAGCAGAAGAAATGTTGAACAGAGCGTCATGTGTTTTAGATAACAGATGTGAAAAAGTTGCAGGAGGTACATTTCATTCTTTTGCAAATCTTGTATTGAGAAAACATGCTTCTTTTTTAGAGCTTAACAATACTTTTACAATTATGGACAGAAGTGATGCTGAGGATGTCATAAATTTAATCAGAGCAAATATTGCAAATGTAAAGAAAAAAAGATTTCCTCGAAAAGGTACTCTTCTTGATATTCACTCAAAAGCCATTAATAAAAATGCTGAAGCCTCTGAAATAATAAAAAAAGAATACCCGAATTTTATAAATAATACAGAAGAAATTTTAGATGTTTGCAGAAAATATAACCAATATAAACGGAAAAATTCTCTGTTAGACTATGATGATTTGCTTTTATATTTAAAAATGTTATTAATTTCCAATAAAAATGTAAGAAGTAAACTTTCAAATCAATATAAATACATAATGATTGACGAGTATCAAGATACTAACACTCTTCAGGCTGAAATAATTGAATTATTGGCATCTGAACATAATAATGTTATGGCTGTAGGTGATGATGCTCAGAGTATTTA
>JAQUYY010000279.1 GCA_028691575.1 Candidatus Gastranaerophilales bacterium | reverse complement strand
CGATCTACCTGACAAAGAACCCGAAGAAGAATACTTGGGTGAATTCATTGAAGCGAAAGCAGTGGAAGATTACGTTAAGTATTCTCGTGTTATCGAATTGAGTATGACTCGTTATGGTCCTGAAATAGATTTTGTACTTGAGGTGAGTCGTGAGAAGTACAGCGGTAAAGAGACAGGTGATTTTGAGTTAGAGGACGGCATCTATTTAGGTGAATCGAAAACATACTCAGGGGAATATAACCTTGATGTTGCTCTTGAGTATACGATGACGGACAAAATGGGTCGCTATGCTGTAGTTACTGGCCGCTTAAACAAAGAATTAAACCCTTTAATGATAGTTACCGGTGTGATTTTTGCTTTTGGTGGGGGTGCGGTCAATAAAGCCGATATCGAAGAATTTACTCTTGCGGAGGTAGAAAACGAGGTGCTTTTACGCAAGTTTTTACTTGATATGTTTGTTGCTTTTATTCCGGATAAAATTTATGAATCCGATATGCGGGAATTAACTGAGCGCGAAAAACGGTTCATACGCAAGATGATAGACGGTATCGCCAAACGGGGCAGCCTTGATGAGGCAATGGCCCAAAGAGCGCTTATTCTTTTTGAAGAATATGTGTTGTTATATTCTGTCAGTCAGCTGCAATTTTTCATTTGTGACCGCTTAAACGAGCTGACTGGTTCGTCTTTATCTTTTTCTCTACATACACAGGTTGTGTGGCAGCAAGTATTGAGCGCTTTGGAAAAAGCCATTACCGCCGCGCAGCCGGTATCTGGTTTGGGGCAATCCGCTGAGGATTTGACACGTGATTCAGAAAGTCTTGATAACGGCGGTGCCATAGAGGATTTTCCGAGACCTCTTTCTCAGGATGACAAAAAAGGTGTTGCGATTGTCAGGAAGAAAATTGAAGATCAACGTACAGGTAAATATTCACCGGTGCGGTTTGCTTTTCGGGATAGTGCAGGATTAAGTTTTAAGAGTTTAAAAATAACAAATGTTCATACGTATCTTATTGCTCTAGAAAAAGGAGGTCTGCGCGGTATTCAGGCCATACGAGTTGAGAGAAAAAAGGATAGTTTCAGGGTTTCAGCAATAATAGCGTTTGATGATTATTCAATTAAAGAAGTGTATCCCAGGGAATTCCCTATTGGCGAGACCGGATATCCGGAGGCTATGGATATTAAGTCTGGCGTTAAGATGCAGCACATTTCGCTTCCGCTATTGATGCTTAGACAGGGATACCCGCAGGAATTGTTTATGACTCAATCGGGTAAACATGTTACTTTTATAACCGCAAAACTTACTTGTAGGATAAATACCTTCTTAGGCCACATGTCTGTAACGGCTGGAGATGTGAGAGTATTTAAGTATGCGCCACGAAAAGGCAGGCGCTACATAGAGATCCGGAAAAGACGGTCGGCAAATACTGATGAAGATGTTTTGGTCCAAATTGATACTGACGAAAAAGGGTATCCGCTTGGCCTTGACAAAGGGCTTACCGGGTTTTCCCTTTTGGAATATTTAAAGGAAAGAAAGATTATTGATTTTTATGTATCAGATAATCCATATACTATATCACGCTCGCATACAGCAGTTGTTACTAAGTTCTTTCGTTATACTGAAGTCGCCGGCTATTTTGCTTACCTCGATTATGTCATGAAGGTGCGGGTGGTTCGGTTGATTGTTAAGCAGAAGAGGGAAGGTTTGGCGTTTTACGGACAAGTAATCGTTAAGACGGCAGATGGGGCTAAAAAGGTAGAGACAATACCGTTACATACTATTGCGTGTGAAGAAGATGGTTGGCCCAGCGGCGTATCTCGGCAGCGTAAGTCGGTAAGTATTATCAAACTTCTTCATAATCAAGGGAAGATAGGTACCGACAATTACAGAGAATTTAAACGTACGCGGCGTCAGAGAATGTTTTCAACTGCACGCGATGTTCGCAGATTATTAAAAAGAAGAAAAAAAATATATGGAGCCAAAAGTATTACTGTCGAAGCGTTAGATAAGAATAAAGATGCCGGTGGAGACAGAAGTCTTTATTTCGCTTGTCTTGAATTTGGGATTGATGTTGAAGGGATGAAAAATCCGTATCATAGCAAGGAACTTGCTGAACGGGAGTTAATTCGCCGGGCGTCAGTCGGAGGTGAGTTGCGGAATACGCCGGCAGCTTTACAAAAACCGAAAGGCGAAGGTGGGGATTGGGCTTTGTATTATGCGGCACGACGTTTTGAGCAAGAATTACCCAGCGGAAGGATTTCATCTGAAGAATTGACCTTAGCCGAAGTAGAGGACAGGCTTAAGAGGCGTCAGCAAGAGGGTGGTGAAAAAGCTATTACCTATAGCGCTATCGCTCAATCATCTGAGGCCGGCGGTGATTCTCAATTGTTGAGGGCTATAGACAGGTTACGACGAGATGGTGTTAGAATCTTCTTAGCCGATGGTGTACAATTAGCCGCACAGGAGAGAAGAGTTGATTCGTTTGTGCAATATGTTAACTCATATTTTACACAAGCAGTACCGTCAGAAGACTATTGTGCAGAAGTATGGCGACGGGTGGTTATTGAAGGCGACACAACATTATCTGATGAGCTGACAATGGCTTTACTTGGTCTTGTTGGCGAAGCAGTTGAGATCGACTTACGGATGTCTCTCACCAGCCTTTCCCCGGAAAGCAAAAGTGTCCCTTTAGTAGATTATCTTCTTCAAAGAGGAGCTGTGGCTTTGGTTGAACGTCGGGAAGAATGGGCAACTCCTGAAAATCCAACAACTATTTTTCCATTTTTCTGTTCGATGTTATAAGAGGAGTTATCGCTGGCTCGTCGTGAGTATTTTCATGAATTACAGCAAAACGATCATAT
>JAQUYY010000278.1 GCA_028691575.1 Candidatus Gastranaerophilales bacterium | reverse complement strand
CCCTCAAGGCTCGTTTTGCGATTCTGACAAACGGAATTATTTACAAATTTTACAGTGATTTCGAAAGGCCAAACATCATGGACAGGACGCCTTTTTTCGAGATCAATCTCTTGAATCCCAAGAGCATAAATTATAGCGAGCTTGAAAAATTCAGCAAAAAAGAGTTCAATGTCGAAAAAATATCGACAACGGCCAGAAGACTGAAAACGATCAATACGGTCCGTTCAATACTGAATCAGGAGTTCTCAGGAGAAGAACCTTCGGAAGAATTCACCCGTTGCATTTTTGAAAAAATACCAAACAGGGGCAGCTTCTCGTCAACAGTAAAAAAGGAGCTTCCTCCAATCATAAAGGCCGCCATTGAAAGCATAATCAACGAGAGAATCCAAATCAGTCTCAATGAAACATTGGCAAAGTACGAGAAAAAATCCGAAGAGCTGCTCCCGCCAGAAAATATAGAAGAGCCGACACAGGAAGAAAAAGATGCTTTCAATATAATAAGGGCAATTGCTTCTGAGATTACTGATCCAGAGAGAGTTAAAATGAGGGATGCGAAAAGCTATTGCGCTATCCTGTTTGACGACAATAATCGGCGTCCTGTCTGCCGTTTATTTTTTAATGACATTGAAAAAAAAGTCTATAGTCTTTTTCGATACAATTCCTGAGGAAAAGGCTAAAATCAGCAATCTTAGCGAGATATTTTTCCATAAAAAGCATATCTTGGAAACGGTAAGGAAATATCTCTCAGGCTCTTAACATATAAAAATTTGAATAGATACGGCGGTAAAGATTTTATATGGAATTTAAAACGACTTCTATGAAAAAATTTATACCCTATTCCCAGTATTCTAGGCTTATGCTATGTTTTGTTGCTTTCCCCTGATTCGGATTTATAGAAATTTAAGAAAAGAAGAATTGGGTTTTATTGGGAAAGTCAAAAATTCTCAGTTTATAACAAGATATTTGTTAAATTGAATTGGATTGAATCAATGACAGGATTAAAAGAAATTTTATGCTCGATTTTGAATAAAGGAGGATTTTGCGATGAATCACAGTGACGGATTCGAGAAGGAAGAGAAATTTTTTGAGTTATTTGTAATGGCAAGACAGGATTGCCCTACTTTAAAAACCCGGACTTTCAAAAAGATTCTTGCCGAACTTAATCCCGAATTTATGGCGAATCTTTTTGAAATAAGGCCCTGTGTCAGAAAATTGAGATATCGTGACCGTTCCCGCGAGGAGAGAGCTATTGAGGATAGAGGATTCTTCAAAGTTGGCGGAATTTACACTTCCGTCAACTTTACCGGAGCGACATATTCCATCGAAGGTTATGGCGATAATAAGATCGGTTCAGGGTACTTTGATATAGTCGAAGAATAGCCTTGCTTTGGCAGATAGCAAAAATACCGGATGCACCCCTTCCTGCACAAAATTCAGGCAATCCTGATACAGGGATGAGAATTTAAAATCATATTTCTATTGCTCTCTGCCAATTGGTCATGAGACTTATGCAGCACAAAAGGACTGGGGGATATGCAAAAAATGAGTTTAAATATATTTGAACTAAAAGAGCTACTCATTGTGATTGTCCTTTTTGAAATAACTCTGAAATCCATTAAACGGAGTCTGAAAATCTATGATGATTCTTAGAACTTCGAAACATTTCTCTCCGTTTTTCAAATCAAGTCAGCAGAACAAATAAGGGCAAAAACAATGAATTTTACTATGAAAATATGTAATAGCAGATATTGGGTATTTTACACATTGGCAATAACATTTTTACTGTCGATGATAACGTCATTTCCAGATCACGAAATATATAACAACAAGGCAAGCTTTTCCCATCAGGTAGTTTATCAAAAAGCCTCACATCCATTTACTCAGGTGAATTATAGCTCGGAAACCCATGAGTCCAAGTTAACATTTCGCCTGACCATTCCGCTCTTGATAAGATTTTTACGGCTCAATATTCTTTCGATTTTCATTATGGAATACTTAACCGGGATTTTCTTATTCTATTTAACATTGAAATTGAGTTATGACATTTTCCAAAATAGCCTTTACTCTTTTTTGATAACGATTACAACTGGGCAAGTCTTTTCCTGAACCACGACACTGGTCGAGTCGGTTGCTATGTTCGACGGTGCGGCAATAGTCCTGCTATTGTCTGCAATGTATTTCAAAGCTCCGATACTTAAAACGGCATTGGTGTTCCTTGCCGGATTTTGCGATGAACGCGCAATAATAGCGTCGCTACTCATTATCATCTACGACATGAATGACAATATCGATTTCAAAAGCCTTTTTAGAGGATTATGTGGTTCCACATCTTTGTCCGTGATTGCCGCATGGATACTCTATGCCGCATGCAGAATATTGTTGATGAATATTTACGGTTTGAAAACTGCGACTGGGGATGTCGGATTTCATTTGATTTTGAATCAGATTCATTACTTGCCGATAAGCCTGTGGACTGCTCTTGAAGGACTTTGGTTATTGGTAATTCTTGCCATCGCAATTCTCTTTCATAAAAAGAAATATATCTTTCTGATGATGTTTTTGTCGAGCCTTGCAGTCATAACATTAGTTGCATTGGCCGTTCTGGATGTTACAAGAAGTCTGGCATATATGTTGCCGGGCCTATTTATATCAATGAAGGCTTTGAAGGGAAACACTGATTATGATTGGGGGATAATATTGCTTTCCATTTTGTTTATTTCCTTGCTTTGCCCTAATTTTTATGTATGCGGCAATGATTGTTTTATTTGGAGCCCTTCAATTTTCGTAAGACTGCTTTGTAATAGTTATTGACGCATTGACGGTTAAAATACCGGACACGCTCCAAGCGATTTATTTTATCAGT
>JAQUYY010000277.1 GCA_028691575.1 Candidatus Gastranaerophilales bacterium | reverse complement strand
GACGGTCGGTACGAAGAAGTGTATGAGCAGGATTTGTACGACTTAGCTTACAATTTTAATCAGAATAAAAATAATGCAGGAAAATTTCTTGAAAAATATCCCCAAACAAATATTTTACTTATGAATAAAAAATATTTTAACGAAAATTTGTTAAATAATGATTGGCAAAAAGCCTATGAAGATGAGATTAGTATAGTTTTTATCAAAAAGGATATTTTCAAAAAAAAGTATACAAAACCTAATTACGATAAAAATTATTATGCGAAAACAAAATATGAAACAAACATAAACTTTAAAAAGCTATGACGAAATAAATCTATCATGCTAAAATAATAAGCAAATATTAATTATACGAAATCGAGGAGTAATAAAAAGTGGCGATAGCAGAAGAATTACAGTACAAAACTGTATCAGAGCAACGAAAAGCTCTTTTAAATAAAGAAATTTCAGCAAAAGAATTAGTTGATATTGCATATAAAAGAATTGAAGAAACAGACGGAAAAATCGATGCATTTAATAGTTTAACTAAAGAATTGGCTTACGATACAGCTAAAAAAGTTGATGAAAAAATAAGAAATGGTGAAGAACTACCTCTTTTGGCAGGTATTCCATTGGCGCTCAAAGACAATATATGCTCAAAAGGAGATTTGACTACTTCTAGCAGCAAGATATTAGCAGATTTCAGACCACCTTATGATGCCACTGTCGTAAAAAAATTAAAAGAAAATTTAGTGCCTATTATTGGAAAAACCAACTTAGATGAATTTGCGATGGGAAGTTCAACCGAGAACAGTGCAACAAAAATTACCAAAAACCCATGGGATTTAAACAAAGTTCCCGGAGGAAGTTCAGGCGGCTCAGGTGCATGTGTTTGTGCATGCCAGACAACAGTTTCTTTAGGCTCTGATACGGGAGGAAGCATAAGACTTCCCGGAAGTTTTTGTGGAGTTATTGGCATGAAACCTACTTACGGAAGAGTTTCAAGATACGGATTAATGGCTTTTGCAAGCAGTTTAGATCAAATAGGACCATTTGGAAGATGCGTTGAAGATGCAGCAATCACTCTTCAAATGATTGCTGGTCATGACGAAAGGGATTCAACTTCTATTAATCAACCCGTTCCAAATTATGCAGCTAATCTGGATTCCGGGATGAAGGGCAAAAAAATCGGCGTAATTACAGAGCTAATGAGCGAAGGTGTTGATTCTGATGTTAAGAAAAATATAGAAAAAGCAATTGACGTCTATAAAAATTTAGGTACTGAAATTGTTGAGATTTCTATGCCGCACAGCAAATATGCTATTGCAACATATTATATTCTTGCAACAGCAGAAGCAAGTTCAAATTTAGCCAGATATGACGGTGTAAAATATGGATATAGGGCAAAAGAGGCTGATAATCTTTTAGATATGTATATGAAAACAAGAGAAGAAGGTTTTGGCGAAGAAGTAAAAAGAAGAATAATGCTTGGAACATACGCATTAAGTTCAGGTTATTACGATGCTTACTATAAAAAAGCCCAACAAGTAAGAGCTTTAATTAAGCAAGATTACGATAAAGCGTTTGAAAAAGCTGATGTTTTATTATCTCCGACATGCCCGACAACTGCTTTTGAAATTGGTTCAAAAGTTTCTGACCCTTTAAGCATGTACATCATGGATATTTGTACAATCACGGCAAATTTAGCAGGAGTACCCGGGATAAGCATTCCTTGCGGTTTTGACAAAGGCGGGATGCCTGTTGGGTTGCAACTTTTAGCTCCTATTTTAGGGGAAGAAAAATTATTCCAAACAGCTTATGCTTTTGAAAAAGTTACTGACTTTAATAAAATTCCGAAAATTTAAACAATCCCGTCCAAAAGAGCTTTTATGCCTGTACATTATAAAGCAAAACTACTGTTGACTAAGGCTTTGTGTTTCTTGAAGAAAAAATCTACACCGTTAGAGCCTCTGGCAATAGTAGAGTCAGTAAGGCTAAAACTGATTTTTAAGCCATGTTAAAAATCAGTTTAAATAATTTAAATCTGGAGAATGAAGAATCTCTTATGATAAAAAATTGTCTGATAAATTTGATATTTTTGATAAAAAATAAAAATACTTTGATATAAACATTAAGAGAATGTAATTGAATTTTACATATGAAAAAATATAAGAGTATTACTTTTTGTGGTGTTTTCACAAAAAAGGAGAATTATCATGCAATTTTATGTAAAAGATATAATGACAACAGACTTAATTACAGTCAAAGAAAATCAAAAACTAAAAGAAATTATTGATATTTTTGGACAAAATAGTATACTTGGTGCTCCCGTAATAGACGAAGAGGGCTGTTTAACGGGAATTATTAGCATAAGTGATATATTAAAAACTCGTCAGGTACAAAGTTTTTACCATGCTCCGTTTATAAGAGATTTAGAGTTTAAATTTTTGCATGATAACAAGGATTCTTTAGAGCAAAAAGTATTTTCAATAATGACGCAAAATCTTTTTACCGTTGAGCCGGATTATACGATAGAAAAAATGGCAAAAATAATGCATGACAACAAAGTTCACAGGCTTCTTGTCGTTGAATATAAAAAATTGGTCGGAATTGTAAGTACTTTTGATTTGTTAAAACTTCTTGCATCAATTGACGAGAATCCCACAATTACTTGATTTTAACAATTAATAAAAATTTTATAATTTTAAACAAAAAATGCTAGGCTAAAGAAAATTTTTCTGTTTTCAATATTTCTTCTTGATTTTTTATTTTTAAAATATAATTAAATTACAAAAATTTTAAAATAATACAGGGAGGTTTTTATGAAAAAGATTTTATTTTTGCTAATTACATCATTACTAATTATGCAAGGAAGTGTTTGGGC
>JAQUYY010000029.1 GCA_028691575.1 Candidatus Gastranaerophilales bacterium | reverse complement strand
ATTCACGATTACAATTTTTACATTTCATATTTAATAACCTATGCAATAATTTTAACAATTAATTACCCCACTGATTATATTTTATCAGGTTATTTAATTTTATTAATAGTCCAATAGTTTTAAATACAAATTTTAATTAAACTTTATAAATAAATTTGAATATTTGGTCATTTAAAATGTATAAATGTACTCATAAAATTGTGGCGTTATGGTTAATGGCGTTATTGCTTTGCAATAACTGCTTTTTAGCTGTGTATGCGCAAAATTCCATTACGGATGAAATAAATTTAGAACCTCCACCACCTTTTGAAAAAGATTATTCAACGCCAGGATTAAAGCCAATTGAGGAGAAACCATCATCAGTATTTGAACAGATAAAAAAAGAAGCAACTGATGATATAGACTTGAAATCAGCTATTGAATATAATTTGGAGCTAAAAGTTTGTCCGATTTCACTTGATCAGGCAATTAATATTTCTTTAAAAAATAACTATGATTTAAAAATCATAACAGCATTTCAAGATGCGGGTAAATGGCGATATTACAATGTTTCAACAAGTTTATTGCCTGATATGTTTTATGAATATGAAATTTCACGCCTTAGCGGTGAGTTTGTTGTAAGCGGAGTTATTCCTATCAGTGTTAATGAAACTCCTATTTCCTCTAGATTAATTCTTCAATGGGATATTTTTACAGGATTAAGAAGGTATTTTGAAATAAATGCCGCTAAAAATGAATATTATTCAAGACAGTATGATTTGAATTTAACCCGTCAGCAAGTTATTTTTGATACAACATTTCAATATTATGAACTTTTGCGAGATAAACTCAGTATAAAAATTTTAGAGCGGAATTTGAAACAAACAGAAGCGCAGTTGACTTTAAACCAAATGCAATTTGAAGCCGGTATCGGAACAAAATTTGATGTACTAAGAGCTGAGGCTGAAGTTGCAAGGTCAAAACAGCTTTTAATAGAGTCTTATAACAGTTTTAGACTAAGTCAGGCTCAGTTGGCAAATACTATCGGAATTAACATTTTTACTCCCTTATTTCCGGTAGAAGAAGATGTGGAAGAAAAAATTTTGGTTAATGAATTTTTTGGTTTAGATGAACTTGCAGAAATATCAGTTCAATCGAGACCCGATATAAAATCAGCAGAATTTGATGTCAGAACGGCAAAAGCAGTTCAAAAAGCATTGTATTCGGCTTATATTCCTCAAGTTTCGATGCGTGCACAAGTAGCCGATGAAGGAACTGTAGATCTAGGAGTAAACAGAAACTATGGAATTGGCCTATTTGCTAGCTGGACACCGCTTATGGGATTGGGTTTAGAGCCATATACTGCAATTAGAGAAAAAGGAGCAGAAGTAAATCAAGCTCAATATGAGTTTGAAAATACAATTAGAACAGTAAGAGAAAATATTTTGAAATCTTATTATAATACCTTTACCGCAAAGGCAGTTGTAAAAGCTACTAGAGAAGAAGTTGAATCGGCAATAGAAAGTTTAAGATTGGCTTTTATCAGGCTAGAAGCAGGCGTTGGGATATTTGTTGATGTCCTTCAATCTCAGGTAACAGCTACTACGGCAAAAATCAACCTTCTTGATGCAATTATTGCTTATAATATAACTCAAGCACAACTTTTGTTTGATATGGGCGTAATTACAGAAGATAATGTAATTAACGGCTACAAAGACCACCCCAAAAACCCACAAAAACCGCCAAATAAACTGGATATTGGTTCTGCTTCAAAACTTAATAAACAAGAAGAAAAAAACGAATCCCAAAAAGAAAAGTTTGATAAAAAAATTGAAATAGCAGAATAATTAATTTTTTATCGAATTTAAAAACTTAGCGCAATCTTCAGGAACAGAACTATTAATAAAAATTCCTGTTCCAAGCTCAAACCCTGCTGGGAAAGTGAATTTTGGTATTATCTCCATATGCCAATGGTAAAATTTATCACAATTTTCTTGGAGAGGAGATGTGTGGATATAATAATTATATGGCGGATTATTAAAACCTTTATGAAGTTTAAACATAGTTATTTTGTATATTTTAGCAAAGTTTTTAAGCTGACTTTCTGTAATAACCTCAAAATTTGCACTATGAAATTTGGGGATAATCCATGTTTCAAAAGAATAAAACGATGCAAACGGACAAAATGCTATAAAATCGTCATTTTGAGCAATTATACGTTTGTTTTCTTTTATTTCTTCTTCAATTAAATGGCAAAACACACATTTTTCATTTTCATTGAAAAATTTTTCAGCCCCGTTCATTTCTTTTTTAACAGTTGGTGGTACTACAGGAGTTGCAATTAATTGGCTATGAGGGTGTGGAAGGCTTGCCCCTGCTGATTTCCCATTGTTTCTAAAAATCAAAACATAATTTAATTTTTTATTTTGTTTATGAAAATCATAACGTTCTTTATAGGCTTTTAATAAAAGTTCTATTTGCTCAATTTCAAATAAAGACGGCGGTTGACAGTGATGAGGACTGTCTATGATTACTTCTGCCTCGCCATAAGCATAAGTATTTTTTTCATTTTTATCAAATTTACCGTTTTTATCAAAAGCAGGAAATTTATTAGGAACAACCCTGATTTGCCAACCTTCTGTGTTTGGTTTTGAATCGTTATTTCTGACAGAAGAAATTTCTAAAGGGGTTAAAAGCTCATTTCCATAGCAAAAAGGACAATTTGAATTATGTTCAATTCCTAAAACCTCGTCGCCTGAAATTATGTGCGCCTCCGGTCTTTTTGCTCTTTCTGTCGCTATTGATGCCCATTCCTCGGTTATTATATTTTTTCGAAATTCAGGCATTGTTATTTCCTTATTTTTTCCTCGTCGGGCTCTGTATGGATTAAAATATCTCCGATGATCGGACATTTTTTATGTAATTTTCTTTCAAGCTGCAGTGTTATATCATGAGCCTGACGAACCGTTAATTCGCCATTTATGACCACATGTAAGTCTAATTGAAGTTTTGAACCTAAATATCTTGTTCGGCATTTATGAATTTCAATAATTTCATTAACAGAAAGTGCAATTTTTTCAATTTCGTCATAAAATTCTTCGGGAGCACCTTTGTCGGTCAATTCGCTGAATGCAGGGTTAGCTATTTCCCATGCTGCTTGCAAAATAAAAGCTGAAACAATTATTGCTCCGATATTATCCAGATAGTAAAGGTCTTTAAAAATTATTGAACCCAAAACAGCTATTGCCGCAGGAATTGAGCTCAAACTATCTGAACGATGATGCCACGCATTTGCAATTACTGCAGATGAATTATGCTTTTGCCCAACAAATAAAGTCCATCTGTATAATATTTCTTTAGATATAATTGAAATAAGTGCAGCAATTAGTGCAATGTAACTGGGAGCATTTGTTCCGTTTTCAAAAAAAGTTATGATTGCATTGTAAATAAGCCCCATCCCAACTAAAAACAGCAAAATACCAATCATCGCAGTTATTATGGTTTCTATTCGTTTATGTCCATGGGGATGCTGTACATCCGGTGGCTGAGACCAATAATTTACGCCTATTAATACAGCTACATCAGTTGATAAATCTGATAAACTATGAATTCCATCGGCAAAAACAGCTTGACTGTTGCCGAAATACCCTGCAAACATTTTTAAAGCACTAAGCAATAAATTAAGAACTAACCCTATCCAGGTTATTTCTTTTATATTTTTTATTTCAGATTGAATTTTTTTCATAATTAATAATATTAAAATACACCTTTTAACTTATGTCAATTCTAACTTTATGTATTTTGATTTTTATTTAAAAAAATAAGGTTATACCGCACTTGTTGCGGTATCGTCATGTTTTTGCGATCCCGTAATAAATATGGGATGACACAAGTTTTATTTGTATTTGTTATAAAGAAGAAAATGTTTTAATTTCGAATGTGTTTTTAGTAAAATAAATTCAGATATTAAATAAAGAAGGAGAAAAAAATGTCAAGAAAACCTATTATCGCAGGAAACTGGAAATTAAATAATTTATCTTCAGCTTCTGTTGAGCTGGTAAACGAAATTATGGATGGAGTGAAAAACGAAACAATACTTCCCGAAATCGTTGTAGCACCTGTATTTGTATCAATTAGCGCAGTTAATGATGCTATTAAAAAATGTGGTTGCGGAAAAGTAAAATTAGCCGCACAAAACTGCTATTGGGAAGAATCAGGCGCTTATACAGGTGAAGTTTCCGTTCCTATGTTGCAAGAATTCGGCGTTGAATATGTAATTATCGGTCATAGCGAAAGAAGACAGTATTTTTCTGAAACTGATGAAATGATTAACAAAAAAGCAAAAGCTGTTTTAGAAAAAGGCTTGATTCCTATTATTTGCTGTGGTGAAACTCTTGAACAAAGAGAAGAAGGCATTACCGATGCTCACATTTCATCACAAATTAAAGGTGCATTAGAAGGTATTTCTAAAGAAGATGTTGCAAAATCAGTAATCGCATATGAGCCAATCTGGGCAATTGGAACAGGCAAAACTTGTGATTCAACTGAAGCTAACCGTGTTATTAAAATGATTAGAAACGTTGTTGCCGAAGTTGCCGGAGCAGAATCTGCTGATGCCATCAGAATTCTTTATGGCGGAAGCGTAAAACCTGATACAATTGAAGAGCAAATGGCTCAATCTGATATTGACGGTGCTTTAGTCGGCGGAGCAAGCTTAAAAGCCGATAGTTTTGTAAACATTGTCACAGGCTCTGTTAAATAGTAAAATTTAAAAACTTAAATAATACAAAAAGACTCTTTAACGTTAAAGAGTCTTTTTGAAGTTTTTTTAATAACAAAACTTTATAATATTTGCTGTGCTATAATAGTACCTATGAATATAAAAGAATTTATAAAGATTTTTAATATTATTGAAGTAGAAAATGTAGGCGAAAATACTGCATTTGCAATAATTAACGGGCAAGTTGTCTTTGCAAATGAAATCAGACAAAGTGATTTCATCGTTTTTCAAAATAAAATTGCTGCAATTGATGATATTGATGAAAATCTGATTAATCCTAAAAATATTGTTGTAATTGATGCAAAAGATAAGTTAATTACTCCCGGATTAATTGATCAACATATTCATGGAGCTTATGATTGCAATTTTAATACTGCATCTGAGGATGAAATAATTTATCTGCTAAAACAACTTCCAAAACATGGTATAACTGCGATTGTTCCAACATTAGCGAGTGATAAAACTGCAAAATTAAAAATTCAAATTGAAAAAATTTCAAACATAATAAACAAAAATCTTCCAAACTGCACAAAAATTGTAGGGATTCAGCTTGAAGGTCCTTTTTTGAATCCTAAATATAAGGGTATTCACCCGAAAGAAATTCTCATTGAGCCAACCGTCGAAGAATTCCAAAAACTGGAGAATGAACATATTAAAATCGTTGCTTATGCACCTGAATTAGATAAAGATTTTAATTTTACAAGTTATTTAAAATCCAAAAACATTATTCCATCAGCAGGGCATTCCTGTGCAAATTTTGAAGAAACAAAAAAAGCTATTGCAAAAGGATTAAGACAAATTACTCATTTATTTAATGCAATGCCTCCTCTTCATCACAGAACTCCGTCATTAACAGCGGAAGCGCTTATTAACGATGAAATTTATACGGAAATTATTGCCGATAGTGTTCATATTCACCCTCAAATGCTTGAATTAGCTTTAAAAACTAAGCCTAAGGATAGAATTGTTTTTATAAGCGATAGTCTTCCTCTTGCTCATTCTGAAGAGAATTCAGCTTTTTTTGCAGGAGAACAAATTTTTAAAGACGGTAACCGTGCAATAAATCAAAAAGGAATAATGGCTGGCAGTTTGATGCTTTTAGACGACATATATAAAATTTTGCAAGAACAAATAAAAATTTCTCTAAACGATTTCATAAAATTTGCATCTTATAATCCTGCTCAAAATTTAGATTTAAATGATTTAGGAGAAATTGCCGTAAATAAAACTGCCGATTTTTCTATCAGAAATAAAATAACCTTTAATTGTGAAAATGTTTTTATAAACGGCAATAATATATCAATCTTTTTTTAGAGAAATACTTTTGTTTAAAAGACTGTAGGTTTGATAGTATTTTTCAGGATTTTCCTTAGCTTGTTCAAAAACTTTTGCTACTTGTAAAAATATTTCAACCATAGATGGATCAAATTGAGTTCCGGAACAGTTTTTTATTTCTTCAACAGCAACTTCATGAGGCAAACCTTTTCTATAGGATCTGTCAGAAGTCATTGCATCGTATGTATCAGCTATAGCAAGTATTCTGGCTGCTGCAGGAATTTCTTCGCCTTTTAATTTTTGAGGATAACCCCAGCCGTCCCATTTTTCGTGGTGGCTGTTAACCCAACAGGCAATATTGGCAAGTTTATCAATCCCTGCAAGGATTTGTTTTCCTCTGGCAGGGTGTTGTTTGATTAAGTCAAACTCTATATCCGTTAATTTTCCAGGTTTTCTAAGGATGTCTTCAGGAACTCCAATTTTTCCAATATCGTGCAAAAGTCCGGCAGTTTCAATGTCTTCGAGTACACTTTCTGCAAAATCCAACTGATTTGCAATTATCAACGCATAAATAGTTACTCTTTGAGAATGTCCATGGGTATACGGATCTTTTGCATCAAGTGCGCTGGCAATGGATTTTATTGTTGTAAAAAATAATTCTTTTAAATCACTTAACAAATTTTCTTTATTATTTGCTAAATCATAAACTCTTAGCCCATTTTGAACAATCATTTTTAATTCGTCAGGCTCAAATGGTTTTAGAATATATTGAAAAAGTTCGCATTTGTTGACACTTTCAATCAAAATATCGACATCTGAAAAACCTGTTAATAAAATTCTGATTATTTTAGGGTATAGCATTCGAACCTTGGCAAATAAGTCCGTACCGCTCATAATAGGCATTCTTTGGTCACTAATTATTAAAGAAATGTCATTGCCGTATTTTTCAACCTGATGGAGAGCTTCTTGACCGTTTGATGCTGTAATTATATCGTATTCAGAGCGTAAAGTTCTTGTTAATAATTGAAGATTATCTTTTTCATCATCAACAATAAGAATTTTATGCTTATATTTTTGAACACTAAAACTGGATATCAGATGTTCAAAACTCTGTAAGTATTGGCTTTCTTCAATATGGAAAAGTTGACCCATTGCAAAATTCTCAGAATGTACTTAAATAATCTATCGTCTTTGATTTGAAAAACTTTAATTAATTGAAATTATCTTAACATATCGTATTCAAAATAGTAATACAACAAAGGTTTGGTTTTTCGTCATTAGTTCATTTTTATTTGTAGTAAAATATGAATTTAAAGAAAGTAGGCTTTTAGCCTTAATTGTAGTACGATATTATTGAGTCTAAGTGGATGAAGGAAATATAAAATGGATTTGTCAAGTTTGGGCGGAATAATAATCGGTTTAGGCGTAATTATTGGTGTTCTTGTATTTGAAAACGGTTCATTGGGAATGTTTATATCTCCGGTTCCGGCTTTAATCGTATTTTGCGGAACATTTGCCGCTACTATTTTGAATTTTTCTATTTCTTCAGTTCGTATAGCTTTTAGCTCCGCTAAAGAAATTTTCATCAATGAAAAAGATTATACTTACAAAATTATTGCTCAAATTATTGATATTTCACATATTTCAAGACAAAACGGATTATTAGGGCTTAGAAATGTAGTCGATAAAATAGAAGACAATTTTTTAAGAAGGGGTGTACAGCTTGCTATGGACATATCAAATCCTCAGTTGCTAAACGAGGTTTTGACAACAGAAATTAATCTGGAAGAAGAACAGGAATTAATTAACTCGAGAATTTTTGAAGCAATGGGCGGATATGCCCCAACTTTTGGGATTATCGGCGCTGTTATCGGACTAATTCAAGTTATGTCAAACTTGCAAGATTTTACAAGACTTGGGAGCGGTATTGCAACTGCATTTATTGCAACTCTGTACGGTGTAGGCGCTGCGAATCTGATATTTTTGCCGATTGCCGGAAAATTAAAAATGAGACTCCGTGAAAAAATGTTGTTAAAAGAATTAATTGTTCAGGGATTGATTTCTGTTCAGATGAATGAACATCCTTCAATTATTGAAGAAAAGTTGATTTCATATTTGAATTTTACAAATAAACGAAATAATTTTTATAAAAAAACAAAGAAAGCTATTTAAAAAATGAAGAATAAATATTATTCAAATTCAAAAGATTATATTAACAGATGGATTATTTCTTATGCCGATTTTGTGACAATGCTGCTGGCATTATTTATGGTTTTATTTGTTTTAGTTCAATCAGATGAGTTAAATAATTTTGAAAATTCCTTGAAAAGTAAATTTTCTTTAAGAAATACTCCTCAAACAAATAAGGATATTAATATTTTAGAAGAAAAACGAAAATTGCTTAAAATATTTGCCACAACTGAAATTAAAGCAATCAATAACGGCTATAGCGGACTGGATGAGGTAGAAAAAAAAGTAAAAGATGCACTAAATACAGAAAAAAACGTTATAATAGAAAAAGATGATAAAGAAATAATAATTAGACTAAATGATGCAGTTCTTTTTAGTCAATAATTTGATATAATAGATTAATAACGTATAATTTATTGGAAAAGAAAGTTGGAGTTGAAATATGGTAAGGCCGACCAGACCAAAAGAAATTAAACCTAAAGCAGAAATAACCCCGGAAAGTCCGCCACCATCAGGTGGAACGATTGACAGTACAAAATTTTTAATTATAAATACTATTACTACAGTAGTAATTTGTATGATATTTATGGGAACTAATTATTTTATTCAAGATAATCTCTTGAGTACAAAATTGTCAAAAATCAGTAATTTAATTGGGGTGGGCGATGAAGAAGAAACCGTTGTAGAGGAAGAAGAGATTGAAAGAGGTCATGTAATAGATTTAGGAGAATTTATTTTAAATCTTAGCGATCCTACACATAGAAGATATTTAAAAGTAAATGTTGCCATTGAAATTTCAAAAACTCAAGCCGATATTGATGCGATACAAGCTCCGGCACAAAAAAGCGGCGGACATGGCGGTCATGGAGCTCCTGCTGCTAATTCGGCAGAAACATTAATGGGCATGATTGAAGTTGAAATGAAACAATATAAGCCATTTGTCAGAGATGCAATAATTTCTACATTATCCAGTAAAACAGCAGAGGAATTATCAAGCGTTGCAGGTAAAGAATTGGCTAAAGAACAGATAAAAGAAGCCGTCGATGCTATATTCGCAGGAGACAGAGAAGTTTTAAGAGTTAGTTTTGGTGATTTTATAATCCAATAGGGGGAAATTGAGGTTGGCAGATTCAGATATACTGTCACAATCGGAAATAGATCAGCTTTTAGCCTCACTAACAGGTGAGGTTAAGGATGTTCATGCGCCCGAACCCGGAACAATGCCGCATTCTCAAATGAATGACCAAAATGCGATAAATGTAGCTTCAACTATAGATGAATCTGCGCATGAAGAAGATAAAAAAGGATACAAGCTTTATAATTTCAGACGTCCGGATAAATTTTCCAAAGATCATTTAAGGGCATTGCAGGATATTCATAAAGAATTTTCAAGACAGTTAAGTCTTGTTTTAACTGCATATTTAAGGATGCATGTAGAAATTGATATTGTTTCTGTTGACCAATTAACATATGATGAATTCACTCGTTCGATGCCTAATCCGATAACAATCGGTATTACAGAGCTTAACCCCTTATCGGGTCAAATTCTTATCGGCGTTAGCCATGAAATAACTTCAAGTATTGTAGACAGAATGCTTGGAGGAACAGGTTCTAGCGAAATCAAATCTCGAGAACTGACAGACGTAGAAGAAGCTCTTGCCAGAAAAATTCTTGATAGGATTACGCTTTCTCTTGAAGAATCCTGGAAACATATTTTCCCTGTACAGGGTATTGTTGTTGGCATTGATAATAATTATTCATTAATACAAATTGTTACACCCGGAGAAATTGTTGCGTTGGTAACTTTAGAAGTGCAAATTGCATCTTCATTCTCGGGTCTGTTAAGTCTGTGCTTCCCTTATCCTGTGTTAGAAACTGTTTTAGGGCAATTAAGCACACAGCATATTTTCCAGTCAAAGGGTATTTTAACGTCAACGGAAGATAAAGAAAAAATACTGTCTAAAATAAATAAAACAAATGTTAATGTTAAAGTAATATTAGGAGAAACAGATATTTCGCTTAAAGATTTCATGGACTTAACAGAGGGAGATGTATTAAAATTAGATAATCTGGTTACCGATAATTTAGTAATGAGTGTTAATGATGAAGAAAAATTCTATTGCAGACCGGGGACAAAAAAGAAAAATATAGCAGTAAGTATAGTTGATTCAATAAAATATAAAGATTAAACAATGAGGTTATAATAAATGGCTGAACCAAAAGAAAACAAACCGCTTGAATATTTGACAGAACAAGAAGCAGATGCACTTGGGGAATTATGTAATATATCCATGGGTGCAGCAGCAACAACTCTTTCGACACTTTTAAATAACAAGGTGGAAATAACAACACCAACCGTTATGGAGTTTAAGCAAATAGAAGATATTTTTCAAGCTCCTTCCAAATTTGTTACGGTTGAAATAA
This sequence comes from Candidatus Gastranaerophilales bacterium, assembly GCA_028691575.1. GTDB lineage: Bacteria > Cyanobacteriota > Vampirovibrionia > Gastranaerophilales > JAQUYY01 > JAQUYY01. The sequence continues at coordinate 2,561 of JAQUYY010000029.1, read as the reverse complement.
ATTATATACAAGGAATAAAAGGAACATCTTTATTTTCCCTAAAGCCTGAAGATACAGCTATAATTGCTGATTTAATGATGGGTGGCAGTGGAAAATTGGCGGAAAATACAACAACAGAAGTATCCGAACTGCAACTTAGTGCTGTTGGAGAAGCTATGAATCAAATGATGGGAGCGTCTTCTACGAGTTTATCTTCAATATTTAATTTTTCTGTAAATATCTCTCCGCCAGTAGTTAAACTTCAAAATACCGAAGATGAAAAACTTGAATTGACGCAAGAAGTTTTTGATACGCCTATTATAGCTGTAGCGTTTAATTTTCAGGTTGGAGAATTAATAAATAGTACAATGGTTCAAATTTTACCGCTAGCAGCAGCTCAAAAGTTGATAAATACACTAATGAGTGCGATGAGCGGTATAGCGGAAGAAATTTCTTCTGAAGTAAAATCAGAGCAAGCTCCCGCAGTATTGGAAGCAGTTACAGCGGCTCCTGTAGCTAAACAAAAAGTCGCAACTCCACCACCACCTCCGCAACCACCGATTACAGTTCAACCTGTTCAATTTACATCCTTTGATGAAGTGCCAGCTATTGGTGGAGAAAATAACAGAAATTTAGATTTATTAATGGATATTAAACTAAAACTTACGGTAGAATTAGGCAGAACAGAGTTGCCGATTAAAAAAGTTTTAGATTTAACCAGAGGCTCTGTTATAGAATTAAATAAAATTGCCGGTGAGCCTGTAGAACTTTTTGCTAACGGAAAACAGATAGCCAGAGGTGAAGTTGTAGTAATAGAAGATAATTTTGGATTAAGAATTACAAGTATAATTAGCCCTGACAATAGGATTAAAAACATATAGAATGTTAGACCCTTCTAAAAAAATAAATGTCTTTATCGTCGATGACTCTCTTTTTGTAAGGATGGTAATTAAAGATATATTACATGAACATCCGCAAATTGAAGTTTGCGGTGTTGCAATGAATGGAGAAATGGCATTAAGGCAGTTAAAAGATATAACACCCGATGTCATTACCTTAGATGTTGAAATGCCTATCATGAATGGCTTAGAGACATTGCATGAGCTAAAACATGATAATAGGCTTAAAAATATACCCGTTATTATGTTTAGCAGCTTAACTGCTCAAGGTGCCGATGTAACGCTTAAAGCACTTGATGCCGGAGCTTTTGATTTTTTACAAAAGCCTGAGGAAAAGAATTTTGATGTATTAAAAGAAGAATTATATACTAAAATAATTGCAGCATATAAATCAAGAAACATTCAAGCTCATCTGCCTGCAAGAGTCAAAATCCCTGAAATTATTGCTAAAAAAAGACCTTCTGGTTTAAAAACGGTTGTAATATCTGCTTCAACAGGTGGACCAAGTGCTTTAAACAGTGTTATTCCATATATACCGAAAAATATTTCTGCAAGAATACTTGTAGTTCAGCATATGCCTCCGAAATTTACTGCATCATTGGCAGACAGACTTAATAAAATAAGCCAGATTGAAGTGAGAGAAGCTCAAGAGGGCGACAGAATTATGGTTAATGAAATACTGATTGCTCCCGGGGATTATCATATGTGTGTAACTAAAGATGATACAATTGAATTAACGCATACTCCAACAGTTTGTGGCGTTCGACCTTCTGCAGATGTTACTTTGGAATCTTGTGCTCAAATATTTGGCAATAAAGTTATCTCAGTGATACTAACGGGAATGGGACATGACGGTACAAATGGGACAAAAGCTGTAAAACAAACAGGCGGTTATTGTATAGCACAAGATGAAACAACAAGTACAATTTATGGAATGCCAAAAAGCGTTGTTGATAATAATTTGGCTGATGAAATTATACCATTGCAAAATATAGCTGATAGAATAGTTAATTTAGTGAGTAAATAGCATGGAAGACAAATTAGAAGCACTTAACAAATTTAGTGATAATTTTAAAGTTATAGAAATTCCGCCGGAGCATGAATTTTTAGAATTTAAGAAAAGAATTGTCAATATTATTAATTTGGATTTGACAAATTATAAAAATAAGCAGATGGAAAGAAGAATTACATCGCTTATGAATAAAAATAAAATCTCCGATTTAAAAGAGTATTATTTGTTTTTAAGACACAACCAAGAAAAACTGGATGAATTTGTAAATATGCTTACAATAAATGTTTCAGAATTTTTCAGAAATTCTCAAAAGTTTTTTGAACTAAAAGATATTTATTTGCCTGAGTTGTTGAATCGTAAAAAAAATATAAAAATATGGTCGGCAGGCTGTTCTATTGGTGCTGAAATTTATAGTGTCGCAATGATATTAAATGAAATGGGAGTTTTGCAAAATTGTAAGCTTTTGGCATCTGATTTTGACGATAAAATAATAAACAAGGCAAAAAGTGGTATTTATAATGAGTTTGAGGTTGGCACAGTACCTGCTGAATATAAAAAATATTTTACTTTGATAGATGAAGTAAAAGGGCTATATCAGTTTGATAAAAAAATATGTTCTCAAATTAATTATCAAAAGCAAGATTTGTTAAATAGTCCTTTTCAAAAGGATC
>JAQUYY010000276.1 GCA_028691575.1 Candidatus Gastranaerophilales bacterium | reverse complement strand
TCAACATATTCATCGGCAATAATAGGAATTTCCTTACCGCTTAAAGGAATAACAACTGTTTTGCCTATTAATTCTTTATATTTATAATCTTTTGGATTTACCGCAATAGCAACATCACCGAACATTGTTTCGGGTCTTGTTGTTGCAATCACAATTGCACCAATCTGATCTTTTAGCGGGTAGCTTATTTCCCAAAGATTTCCTTGCTCTGTTTCGTATTCGGTTTCAATATCACTAATTGCTGATTCGCAGCGAGGACACCAGTTTACGGTGTAGGAACCTTTATAAATAAGTCCTTTATTATATAAACTTACAAAAACTTCTTTAACAGCAGCAGAACAGCCTTCATCCAGAGTAAATCTTTCTCTTGAACGATCAAAAGATGTACCCAGCCTTTTAAATTGGTTTAAAATTTTGCCCTTATGCTCGTTTGCCCAATCCCAGACGATATTAACAAATTCTTCTCTAGAAAAGTCGTGTCTTGATTTGCCTTCTTCTCTAAGTTTTTTTTCTACAACATTTTGAGTTGCAATACCCGCATGATCTGTTCCGGGAAGCCAAAGAGTGTTATAGCCTGCCATTCTGTGATATCGAATTAAAATATCTTGCAATGTGCCATCTAAGGCGTGTCCCATGTGCAAAACACCTGTAACATTCGGTGGAGGAATAACTATACTGTATGGTTCTCCCTCTGCATCTGCATTGGCTTTAAAACATTCATTTTCTTCCCAAAATTTATATATAACTTCTTCCGTTTCATTCGGATTATATGCTGTCGGCAAATTTTGCAAATCTTCATTATGCATAATTTTTTTTAAACCTCTTTCTTCTTCTTTTTTTATAAAATATCACGAAAATATAAGCTACTCAACTTGTTTTTATGACAATTAAGGCTAATGTAAAAAATGTTTTAAATAGTTAACAGGCAAAAATGATTTATGCAATAATATGGTAATAGAAACGAGTTAGAGGAATTAAAAAGGTTTTTTATTAATATGCAGTCTGCTGAAAAAATTAAAAAATTAAGCATTCCTGATAAAGGAATATTTAATAAACTAGTCGGATTTTTTAAAGAACCGGATGCTATTGAGCAAATTCAAGACAGAGAAGTTATTAAAAAAACTTATGCCCATTGGAGATTAAGAACTTTTACCGCTATATTTATAGCGTATGTTGTTTTCTATTTGTGTAAGAAAAATATTTCTGTTGCTCTGCCTGTAATGGGCATAGAATTAGGTTATTCTAATACTCAATTAGGATTGCTTGGCGGTACTTTGTATTTTACTTATGCAATAGGAAAATTTGTTAACGGAATTATGGCTGACAGGTCAAATGTTCGAGTATTTTTGCCGGTTGCGTTAATGGTTTCAGCTATTGCAAATATTTGTCTTGTTATAAGCAGTTTTTTAATCACACCGGGACATTTGTCATTTTTCGGGTTGCCATCAGCTACTGTTTTATTGTGGATAATGGCATTTTTCTGGGGGTGTAACGGGTGGTTTCAATCAATGGGATTTCCTGCAATAGCCAAAAGTCTTAGTTTTTGGTATTCAAATAAAGAACGTGGAACAATTTGGTCTTTTTGGTCAACTTCTCATGAATCAGGAACTTTTTTAAGCGTTATCCTTTCAGGTTTTTTGATAGCAAAATTCGGCTGGCAGTCTGCATTTTATATACCTGCTATTCTTGCAATAGTAATTTCATTATTGCTTTACAGTAATTTGCGAGATAAGCCTACTTCAATTGGTTTGCCTGAAGTTGAAACCTACAGAGAGCCTGAGGTAGTCGCAAAAACAGAAGACAATGATAAAAATTTAACTTATAGAGAAATCTTTAAGAAACACATTTTATTCAACAAAACCATATGGCTTTTAGCTATTGCATATGTTTTTGTTTATATAATCAGATTTGGCACACAAGATTGGATTGTTAAATATCTTATAGAAATCAAAAAAAATTCACTCGAAACAGCTGCAATGAAACTGAGTGTTTTACCTTTGTGTGGTATTGTCGGAACGCTTTGTGCAGGATTTCTTTCAGATAAAGTTTTTAAAGGACAAAGAGCACCTATTAATGTAATTTATTTAACCGGAATTATGTGTTCTTTATTGGCACTTAAATTTAATACGATTGGAACTCTGGATTATCTATACATAGGAGCATTGGGAGCTTTTACATATGGTCCTCAGGTTTTAATCGGCGGATTGTGTGCAATTGAATCAAGTTCAAAAAAAGTAGCTTCTGCCGCAACAGGATTTACAGGCTCTTTTGGATACTTAGGTGCAATTTTATCCAGCATTGGAACGGGAATTGCTATTGATAAATTCCAATGGGACGGAGCTATTTATTTTTGGGTTGCATCAGCTTTTTTGTGTGCTTTGATTTGTCTGATTATCTGGCATGACGAAAAATATTCTAAAACCCTATAAAAACGGTTTTCTATAAAAATCTTAGTAATTTACACAACGCTTATTTTTTATATGTCATAATGTTTAAAGAATGAGAAAATAAAAATGAATGACGAAATAATTATAAGAGGTGCAAACCAGCACAATTTAAAGAATATAGACTTGTCAATTCCTAAAAACCAGCTTGTAGTATTTACAGGGGTAAGCGGATCGGGAAAAAGTTCTCTTGCGTTTGATACGATTTTTGCGGAAGGTCAAAGACGCTATATAGAGAGTTTAAGCTCTTATGCCAGACAGTTTTTGGGGCAAATGGACAAACCTGATGTGGAAAGTATTGAAGGACTTAGTCCTGCTATTTCTATTGACCAAAAATCAACTTCAAACAATCCACGTTCTACTGTTGGAACAGTTACAGAAATTTATGATCACCTAAGGCTTTTATTTGCGAGAATAGGCACTCCTCATTGTCCTGAGTG
>JAQUYY010000275.1 GCA_028691575.1 Candidatus Gastranaerophilales bacterium | reverse complement strand
TTTGTTTTCCAAATTTATAATATAGGGCATAAGCATTATTGTTTTGTTTGCCTACAAATACAGGCATTTTTTTGTTTATATGATTTATTATTATTTCTTTATTTTAAAAATCTCTTTTTTGATCAGTATTAAGCCTAAATAAAGTATGTTTTGTTAACAAAACAGATATATTTGATAATATTTCAATAAAAAACTCTTTTTCCGATTCTCTTTTAATTATTTTAGGAGCTTTTATCATTTTATGTATTACTTAATGTTTTTTTATTAATTTTTTTAAAATATTCCATAAATAGAAAATTAATTAAGTTTTCTTACATTTTTGCCAATTTATCGTTATTCACGAGGATTGCTTTGTCAAAATGCCTGTGCAATATTATCATGCGCCATCAAAAATAAAAAGATTTTTAAATAGATTTTTGTAATTTAGCAGTAGTGATAAAAAAATGAATGATGATTATGTTGAGCAAATAAAATCAAAATTTGGTTTAAATCAATATGAGGCCAAAATATGGCTTTCTTTATTAAGCAAGGGCATTGGCGCTGCAGGGGAAATAAGCGCTGAATCCAATGTTCCAAGAAGCAGGGCATATGATGTCATGGAATCTTTGGAAAAAAAAGGGTTTGTCATATTAAAAATGTCCAAGCCAATAAAATACATGGCTGTAAACCCAATGGATGTCATTGAAAATCTTAAAAAAAACGCAATAACAAAAGCCCAAAAGCATTCAGATGCTTTGGAGGAATTCAAATCTTCAGAGGCATTCAAGGAATTATCATTGCATTATAATAGCGGAGTAAAATCAATCGAGCCCTCTGAGATGAGCGGAATGGTAAAAGGAAGGAATAATATTTACAGCAAAATAGAAAGCATGATTAGGAATTCTTCAAAATCTATTATATTGAGCGCAAGCCCAAATGACATTGCGGGAATGGCCCATTTAAAATCAGAATTGTCAAAGGCTAAAAAAAGGGGAGTGGGCGTAAAAATTTTGGCTCCTGAAAGCAGCAATATTTTGAATGCCTTGAATGGCGAAGCTTTTGGGATAAAAAATTCAATCAATGGATTTTCAAGATTTTTAATAACCGATGATTCTGACATATTGTTTTTATTGTCAAATGATGATGAAGTGCATCCAAGGCATGATGCTGGATTATGGGTAAAAAGCCCCTCATTTGCAAAAAGCGTAAATACTATGTTTAATCATATGTGGGAAAGACTGAATTAGCCTTAAAAGATAAAATGTCCAAAATGGATGATGGGCTTTCAATTTCATAAATCATTGGGCTTTCTATTCCAATGCTTTCAAGGTACGAAAGCGCTTCATTTTTTGAGCCCAAAGCATCAATTAATCCTATCTCATGGGCTTTTTTTCCGGAAAAAATCCTTCCGGAATTAATTAATTCAATTGAATCCGATGAAAGATTCCTTGATTCAACCACAAAATCCCTGAAATATTCAAAGGATTCATCAACAAGCCCTTTTAATATTAAATATTCTTCTTCTGACAATTCTTTGTAAGGCGAGCCCATTTCCTTTAAATTCCCGCTTGAAATCTCATAAAACTCTGCGCCGTATTTTTCCAAAGTGCCGTTTATTCCAACATAGCTAATCGTTGAGCCAATGCTTCCAACCATTGATAACTCATCAGCTATTATATAATCAGTTGCGCTTGCAGCCAAATATGCTCCGCTCAATGAATATTCCCTAATCCATGAAATCACTGTTTTATTCATTCCTTTAATATGCTCTGCAACTTCTTTCGAGGCAACAGCGCTTCCTCCAGGGCTGTTAATTGACAATATTATTGCCAAAACATTCGGGTTATTCTCGGCCTCAATCAAAGATTCAATTATTAAATCGCTGCTAATTGAGCTTTCAAAAAGCGAGCTTTGCGCGCTAATTTGGGAATTAATATGAATCAACGCAACATTCCCCTCATTTATCCCATAAATATCGCTCAATAAAAATGAGCTTAAAATTATCAAGGCAAATATCGCAAAAAAAAGATAAAGTATTTTAATCATTTCATTCATATCTCATTAACCGCCTTGAACTTTTTTATAATTTTCCTGCTGCTTACAACTATTGTGCCTGCCAAAAAATCGCTGATTCTCCTCTTTTGCGGGTCAAAAAGCATCAAAAAGCAGTCAAAGACCAAAAAATTAAACAAAACAGATTTTGCAAGATTTCTTAAAATCGCTTTCCATAAGCTCATTTTTTTATCCTTATGCGCAAGGCTTAAGCCAATCATCCTCTTGCCTATTGTTGCCCCAATCATATATTCAAATGCAGACAAATAAAAAAGGAAGATTAAAAGGCATGCAAAATACCCAACCATTAATATTCCAAAAATCCGCGGATTATCCATTGATTCGGAAACGCTTATTTCCTGGGGGTTTATGCCAGACATTTCATAATAAATCGAGCTAAAAGGCATGAGAATCAAAAAGAAAAATACCAATAAATCAATCAAAAAAGCCAAAGACCTTTCATTTAATTGCGCCAAAGTCCTCACATTCCTTATGGGCAAAGATATAAAATCATCCATATCTTAAAATTACATTATGCCCTATAATAAATATTGCGAAAAATTTTTTGAGGAAATAAAGGAATTGGCAAAGGATGCCAAAACCAAAGAGCATGCCTTGAAAATAAAAAGGAAGCTGATGAAAAAATATTCTATTCCAAAAATCATAGGTGATTGCGAAATCTATGAAAGAACAGGCATTGAGGCATTTAAAAGAAAGCCTAGCAGAAAAATGAGCGGAGTAAGCGTAATAGCAGTAATGACAAGCCCTGAAAAATGCCCCCATGGAAAATGCGTATTTTGCCCTGGAGGCATTGAGCAAAAAACCCCCCAAAGCTATACTGGATTGGAGCCTGCGG
>JAQUYY010000274.1 GCA_028691575.1 Candidatus Gastranaerophilales bacterium | reverse complement strand
GGTCACTTCCCATGAAATTTCACCATTAAATCATTTACTTATGCAGGATTTTGCACAAGCTTATATTGATAATAGTATAAGTAAAACTATTAATTTACCTAATACTGCTACGGTAAAAGACATCGAGGAAATATACAAATTGTCTATGAAACTAAATTGCAAAGGTATTACAGTTTTTAGAGATAAATGCCTTCAAACGCAGGTGTTGACACTTGGTGATTTTAAAAGAGAAAATTCACTTGAAGGATTTACGAAAGTTTTAGAAATAGAGGATGGCAAAGTTTATATAACTATTAATTTTCAAAATAATAAACCTGTTGAGGTTTTTATAACTGGTGAAGGAAAGGTACCTGAATTTGTTGGAAGAATGACCAGCTTAGCCTTATCATCGGAAATAGAAATAGATTTAATATTAAAACAATTTAAAAAAACTGGTGGCTCTTTTGGATTAATAGGTGATACACTTGAAAATATGATAAATAGTCATCATGGTAACTCTAATTATCAAAAATCAACAGACGAAAAAGAATTAAAGTATCATTCTAAGGGTTTTTTCACTAATAAAAATGGTGACACAGTATGTCCTGTATGTTCAGCAATAGGTTCTATTATGTTGCAAGAAGGATGTGTGACTTGTCAGGCTTGTGGTTATGGGAGGTGTAACTAATGAAAGATACAACATATGCCATTTTAAAAGAAATTTCTTTTAGAGATTTAATTGTACAAGCTGAAAATACTTGGAAATTTAAAAATTTAACAAATAAAAAAATAATAGAATTGTTGTCTGACGAAGTTAAAACTGTCGTTGGCACAATATTAAACAATGAAAATGGAAAAATAAGTATTAAAGAAAATGTTTCAGCTTACAAAGAAAATGATACTTTATATTTAAATTTTTTCAAAGGTAAAATTCAATATATATTTAAGAATTTTCTTGACCAAACAAATAAAAATAAAGTAAAATATTAACAGGAGATGAAAAAATGGAAACTAATAAACCATTAGTAGTTTTTGGAAATGATTCAAACGGATATTATTTTGAATTTACAATTATACCAAAACAGATAAAATTCACTTTACTTAAAACAAGAAAAGATGTAGATTATTCTATGGAAATAGAGTTATTTTCTGATACTCGCGTAATAAAACTTTCACAAATAATAAAAAATGCTGGTAAAGCTTATGATGATAATGAGTTAATAGGAAAATATTTGTCTTTATATGATTATTGTGTAAGAGGCGTAGTAGATGAAAACATCGAAGAAGACGATAGCGTTATACAGTTAAAAATGCCTAACTTTGATGTGATTATAAAATGATTGTTGGACAAAGAGCCTATATCAAACAAGATGTAGAAAAAGGAATATTGAAAATATATACAGTTAAATCAATAAAAGAAAATGTTGCAGTAGTTGGTAATTGTTCTTGCAGAAAAGATTTATATAGAACTGTTCAAGTAGATGATTTATTGTCTTATGAACAGGCGAAAAGTATATATAAAAAATTGTATTTAAAATGATAGTGTAAATTTTTATAAGAAATATAACATAAGAAAACCGAAAAAACCTCCTTTTAAAAGTTATCACCCAAAACCCCTTATAAAGGGGTTATATTTTTTTGAATAGTTTTTATATTATAATTCATTTTAGAATAAAAAAAAGCCTCTTTCCAGAGGCTTTAATTTTTACATTAATATAATTTAACAGATATTCCTATGCCAAAGGCTATCTCGTTGCCTTTAGCTTCAAATAAATCTAAATAATCATAAAATACTCCTGCATATACTAAAACACTGCCCATCAATATGTTAGGATTGTATCCTAACATAAATCCTATGCTGTTAAATGAAGTGCCAGCATTAATAGAAAAATCATAGAATTTAACAATATCAACAAGTACAAAAGTATCTAATTTTACTGGTGTAATTGTTTCTGTCCATGGTTTATACAGAAAGAAAGGTGCAGGTGTAAGTGCATATACAGTTATTATTGAAATTACACAAACTATAAAAATGCACATTATCTTTTTCATTAATAATCCTCAGGTTGCAAAAAATTTAAAACTATTTTTATAAAAGATGTAGCGAGTTGCTCCGAAAAGCCATCCACTTCCGGCAAAAATTTAGCACCAAGCTCTTTAGCAGCTTCAATAGCTTTTTCAGTATACTTAGCATGTAAAATACTTCTGTCTTTACCGTCCCAACCAGAAGCTGCTAACTCGATTTCAATATCAGTTTTAGACTTTTCTACCATCAATACTGATGCCACTATAAGCTTAGCAGTCGCTTTAGCCTTTTTCTTTTTCGACTCATCTTTTATAATCAAATCAAGTGCAAATTCCACAATATAACCCACTCCACCAGTAGCGGAATAAGTTAAATCATTTATTGGGATATTAAACTTTTTTAATATCCAAAACACAACTGCTATTACAATACTCATCCCTATAAACATTGCTAACGATGTTAAGCCTTCCATTTCAAATCACTCCTATTTTAATAGTATTTCAAATATTTTTTGCACTGCAAAAGTAGCTACACCACCAGTTCCGAATAATACTAATACTAATTTCCAGCTCATTTTATTATTATTTTCTTTTATTTTTGAATTCATTTCACTCTCTTTCTCTCTTAATTTTAAATCAGTTTCATGTGATTTTTCTACTAATTGTAAAATTCTACCCATTAATTTATCTTGCCAACCATTGTCAAGATGTTCACGCAAGGATGTTATTTGTGATTCTATTTCGGAAATTGAGTTGCTCATTTCACTATCTCTTTTTAATGAATCGTTTGCAATCACAACCATTTTATCATCTTGCTCTTTATTAATGTTGTTTACTCTCTCTAATAATGATACATGAGAAGCATTAAATATTTCAAGTGTTTTTTCACATTCTTCTAACTTTTTAGAAAAGACATCCATGCGACT
>JAQUYY010000273.1 GCA_028691575.1 Candidatus Gastranaerophilales bacterium | reverse complement strand
CTGATTTTGGTTATTATAGAACCATTTGTTGTCAATTCATAAAAACCTTTTTCATTTGTTTCTATAAATTTTCTATCTTTTAATACTGTTTCTAATATCTTAAATTCTTTGTTTACTTCATTTACGACATTTGGTCGATTTTCTTTTGGAAGAGAATAAACTTTGAATGATTTATTAATAAGTTCATTTAATGGTTTTTTATCTTTATGAGACTCAAAATAATTAGCTAAAAAGAAATATGATGGTGTGAATTTGCTTGCAATAGGCTCGCTTTCGGAATCAATGATTTGTTTTGCAATATTCAAATCATCCGGGAAGTTGGAAATAACAATAACATTTCCTTTTGTGTCTATACCTCTTCTGCCTGCACGACCTGCCATTTGCTTAAATTCACTATTCATCAGCGGTCTAAATTCCATTTCGCCGTTTATAAATCCGCCCGGTTTGTCAAGCTGAGAAATTATTGTCGTTTTTGCAGGCATATTAATTCCCGCAGCTAATGTTTCCGTTGCAAATACTACTTTTATAAGCTTTTTTTGGAATAGTTCTTCTACCAGAGCTTTATCCTGTGGTAATAATCCGGCATGGTGCGTTGCAAAACCTTTTAACAAAAGTTCTTTATTATAATTTTGTGTTTTAACTTTATTTTCAGATTCATGTTTTTGCAATATCGCAGCGACTTCTTTTTCTTCATCAGGATTTAATAATGTAAAATCTTGTTTTAGCATAAATTTAGCCAAATCATCGCATCCTTTTTTGCTAAAAACAAAATCAATAGCAGGCAGCATATCCTTATTTTGCAATTTTTTTATAAGCTCAAAATGCTGCAATTCCCTGGTTTGTTTTTTTGTTGATTTAATTACATTTTTACTTTGAGCTATAGGATTTATTTGATTACCGTCAAAAACATAATATTCCAAGGGTACATGCCTGTTAGATTCCGGAACATCAACTATTGATATATCTTTACCCGAATGAATTTCTTTAATCCAATCGGTTATTTTATCAGCATTAGAAGCAGTTGCCGATAATGCTAACATTTGAACATTATCAGGCGAAAGTATTATTGATTCTTCCCATACCGTGCCTCTTTCAGGATCATTTAGGTAATGAAACTCATCAAAAACAACCGTATTGAGTTTGTCAAAATGCTGTTTAATATCATTATTTTGGTTAGATACCAGCATATTTCTAAAAATCTCTGTTGTCATAACAACAACAGGCGCATCTGTATTAATTTTAATATCACCTGTTGCTAGACCAACATTTTGCGAGCCAAAAAGTTCTGAAAAATCCTTATATTTTTGATTTGACAATGCTTTTAGAGGAGTTGTGTAAAAAGTTTTTTTGCCTTCAGCCAAGTTTTTATTTATAACATATTCAGCAATTAATGTTTTTCCTGTTCCCGTTGGCGCAGCAACAATAGTGTTTTTATTTTCAAACAGAGCTTTTGCAGCATTTTTTTGATACTCATCCGGCTTAAATCTGTAATACATTTCCAATGTATCTTCAAAATTTTCCTGCCCTTTAAAACTTACTGTTTTTATCCTTGGTATCAGTATATTAGATGAATTTATACCAGGAAGGATTAAGTTGTTTTTACCAATATAATTCGTATTTGAATAATTTATTTCAGGTGATTTTTTTTTGATTAATTTATTGTTGTTCAAAAAAACAGGGGTAATTGTTATCATGATCTCATCCAGCAAAATATTTTCATACTTAGTTAATTCTCGTGAATTTCAATATTTGCTAGTCTTAATTATTTTAGTAACAATTCGTAATCGAAGATGCAAAAAGCCCGATTTTTAGGAAATAAAGACTTCTCTGTAAACTCAATCTGTTATAATAATTTATAAAACCTTATAAAAAAGTGGTATTTATCAGATAATAACGGATAATATAATTGAGTATTAAGTGTATAATTTTATAAGAATGAATAAATTTATTAAAAAGATAAATTGGATAACTTTAACCTTATTATTGGTGTTATTTTTTACCAATCAATTTGTTTATGCCCAAAATGCTTTTGAAATAAGAAATTTTAACTTGGATGAAGCTAAAACTCTTTTTGTTATTAATGGAAACAATAATGATAACTACTTAATTTATAAAGAAGGTTATTTATCTAATCCTTCTCGATATTTTGTTGATATTGAAAATGCCGTTTTGACTTGTGAAAGTGCTTCTTTGGAAGTTTTTGAAGAAGGATTGACAAACATAACAATAGCACAATTTTCAAACAAACCTGATGTGGTTAGAGTTGTTTTTACGGCTGATGATACAAAACGATTGGAAAAAATTTCAATCAGAAATCTAAAAAATTCTATTATTTTTAAGTTGGGAAAAATCACGACTAATTCGACTTATTTTTCTGCAACATATCAGGACAAACACCTGGATAGCTTAAATAAAGCTTTTTCTTCCCATAGCAAATCTAATGCTCAAAATACTTTATCCGGTCAACCGATAAATATTGACGGAATTTCTGAGCCTGTGATAGAAATAGCAAATTTGGCTGATACAAATAAAATTATTTCAAAATTTAGCAGTAATGAAAAAATTGAATCAAAAGTTAAAGAATCTTTATCACAAAATATTATCACAACCGTAAAAATCAAAAATAATCAGGTTATGCTCTCGGGAGCAGGTATTTTATCTGTAAAAAAACCTTTTACTCTAAATAACCCGTCAAGAATTGTTTTTGATATTGCAAATGCAGTTCCTGCAAATTTCGAGATATTAAATGAGTTTGATTTAAAAAATAAAGATAAAATTAAAATCGGGCAGTTTGATGATGAAACAATCCGAATAGTTGTGAATACTAAAATTCCAAATAATTATAGGGCAATAATTTCACCTGATATGCAGTCAATAATTATTGCCGACAGTATCGGGCTTGATTTGAGTGATTTCCCCGATACAACTTCT
>JAQUYY010000028.1 GCA_028691575.1 Candidatus Gastranaerophilales bacterium | reverse complement strand
GAAGTTATTTTTACAGAATTTACGCCGTAAATGATAGCGGAAAATCTGCTCCTTCAAATACAGCAGAAGCTGTAATTGTAAAGCCTGTTCCTAAAGCTCCGTCAAATTTAGTAATTGAAAGCACTGCAAAAGGAGCAACGTCAGGAAATTATTATGTAAACCTAAAGTGGAATGATAATTCTGATGATGAAAGCGGATTTGAAATTTTACAAGCAACAGGTTCAACGGATAATTTTTCTGTAATTAAGACTCCAACAGCTAATGCTACCAGCTACGGAATTAATATAGGCAGCGACCCCGTAGAAACTTATTACTTTAAAATAAGAGCGAAAAACAGCTATGGTGTATCAGATGATTCTAATATTGTAGAGTCTACAATAGCAAAACCTGTTCCGAAAGCCCCAACCGGGCTAAATATTGCAAGCATTGCCAAAGGTTCTACATCTGGAGATTATTATGTAAATTTAGCATGGACAGATAATGCTACAGATGAAACAGGATATGAAATCTTGCAGGCACTTAATTCTACTGATAATTTTACGGTAGTTAAAACTCCGGGCTCTAATTCAACCAGTTATGGAATAAACGTTGGAAACAATCCGGTCGGAACATACTACTTTAAAGTCCGAGCAGTTAGTGTAAACGGAAATTCGAGTGATTCAAATGTTGTTGAAAAACAAATATTGAATCCTGCTCCGGTAGCTCCATCTAATCTAACAATTGAAAGTGTTGCCATAGGTTCAACTTCTAAAAGTTATTATGTTAACTTAAAATGGCAGGATAACTCAACAGACGAGAAAAATTTTGAAATTTTGCATTCTGTAGGAAACACAAGCAGTTTTAGCGTTATAAAATCACCTGCAGCCAATACAACTTCTTATGGGATTAATATCGGAACAAATCCGACAAAAACAAGACATTATTTCAAAATCAGAGCCGTAGGAACCAACGGAACTTCTGAATCAAATACAGCTTATACAGATATAAAATAATTGCCTATACGGATATAAGTATTTTATATCTAAAAATCAAAAGCAGTCTCTCTGGCTAGAAAGACTGCTTTTGATATGTTAATTTGAATAAACGATAAAAACAAAATTCATACATAAATAACAAAATATTAAGTAATATTTCACAATATTTATAGAAATTCTTTAAAATGAAGCAAAAAACATATTATGTGTTTATTTTTTTCAAAAAAGGGGTATAATGGTAAAATAATGTTATTATAGGATGTTAATAATAAAAATTTTTATTATCATAATTAATGGATTACGAAATTAAGATCATGGAGTGGTCAAAATGAGCATAAGTTTCAGTGGTGTAGCTTCAGGTTTACCGGTTGACGAGTGGATTTCAGCGTTAGTTGCAATTAAGCAAACAACTGTTGATCGTTATTACAATGAAAAATATACAATAGAAGATCAACAATCAAGCTTAAATTCTATTGAATCCAAGTTTTCATCGTTCAGATCTTCTATTGAAAAATTAACCGATTCAAACATGATTGATGCTTTTGATATATTTGGCAGAAGATCTGCAACCAGTACGGATGATGCTATTGCAACAGCTACAACTACAAACAAAGCATCTGTTCAAAGTATTGATTTAATTGTAAATAGTTTGGCTACGGTTTCAACTGCCCAAAGTATCAACAGCCCCGGAGCAGGCATAGACGGCTCAACGGCAATTGTTGATCTCGGCAATAATAGCGGTACAGAAGGTACTTTCAGTTTTTATGTCAATAATAAAAAGTATGAATACAGTGTTTTTAATGATGTAGATTATGATTACGATAAAAAAGATGAAAACGGCAAAGACTTTGATGATGGAATTACCGAAAAAACAACTCTTCAAGATATAATAAACTCAATAAATGCCGATTTTACTCAAAACGGTGAAGTTACAGCATCAATTGTTGACGGTAAATTTAAATTAGAGATCGATAATGATAAAGTAACTGATTTTAAATATGGATCAACAACCGATACCAGCAACTTTTTTAATGTCTTACAAATAAAAACCTACGCTAATAATGAGGAAGACCCTTTATCTTCAACTAATATCGGTTATCTTCAAAGTGAAAATATTCTTTCTTCAATTAATACTTCCGGTAAAATTATAGGCAACCAAACGAATTTAGTAACAGAAATTACCACCGGTACTTTTAAAATTGGAGATGCGGAATTCACTATTGATGAGAATACTACATTAAGTGACTTAATTGCTGAAATCAATAGAGATGAAGATTCTGGCATTGTAGTCAGATTTGATGCAAGAACCAATAAATTGAATTTGACAGCCAAAAATCCCGGTGCACTTACAATCAACATGGAAAATGGAACAAGTAATTTCCTTGAAGTTATGGGGCTTACAGATGAAAATGGTAATATAGCCGATGGTTCACAAACTCTCGGAAAAAATGCCGTAGTTAAAATTAACGGCAATACAATTGAAGCATCCGGAAATACAATAACAGAGGATATCACAGGAATTAACGGTGTAACCATTAAACTTAATGCCATAAGCTCATCCAATACAAAAGAAGGAGAAAAAGTTACTATTAATGTCAAACAAGATACAGATGAATTGATTAATGCCGTAAAATCTATGATTTCAACTTATAACAGCTTAATTAGTGCAGTAGATGTTAATACCGGAACCGATGGTGAATTATATGGCGAATATTCATTAGTTCGTATCAGAAATGATATCAGATCCATATCAACAACTGCTGTTAGCGGTTTAGACCAATATAATTCTCTTGCTTCAATAGGTATATCGACAGGAGATCCAGGGCAAAGCGCAAGTTTTGTAACTTCAAATTTATCTTTAAACGAAGCAACTTTTTTAGAAGCATTGGAGAAAAACCCTAGTCAGGTTAGATCATTGCTAATTGGTGATAAAAATGCGGGAATTACCGGAATTATGCAGAATTTAGAGACAAAAGTTGAAACTCAGCTTGATAGGCAGTATGGATATTTTGCTACTCGTGAAAATACAATGAATAGCCAAATTTCTTCGATAGAAAAATCTATTGAAAGGCAGGAAGATTATTTAGAAAGCTATAAACAACGCCTAACTGCACAATTTACCGCTATGGATACAAGAATTGCACAATTGCAATATCAATCCAGTGCCTTATCAATGTTTTAGGTCTTATAGTAATAAAAAAAGCCTCCAATTTTATCAGAGGCTTTTTTGAAATCTTTTGTTAAATTTAATCTATGTAAGTATGAAGATTAGGTTCATATCCATCCCTACTAGTTTCCTTATGTTCTTTTCTATGAGCACCATGGTTTTTAATAAATTCTTCCGGAGAAGAGTATATTTTATCTGCTTCTTTTTGAATTTTTGCTGCTTCATCCATGACATTATGGAAATCTTCTTTATTGTTTATAGATAAATATTTCATTTTACCCGCTATGTGCCGAGCTTCTTTAAACATACCTACATATGCGGATACTTTTTCATTAGCGGATTTTTGGTAGTGCAAGTTTAATATGGCTGTATGATATTTATCGGCTTTTTCTATAAGATTTTTATCACACCCCATTTCTAGTAAATTTTTTCTTGTGTTGTCGTCTGCGATAACACCAAAACTTGGATTGCTTTTTAGATTACTCTTTCTGAAATTTAAATTATTAACCGGCGATATTTTCATTTTTTTTCCTTTTTTTTCTAACCTATTTTATTTTATACGTAAAAAAACTATTTGCAAATATATATTCTATTTTTGTAAAGAATTGTTATTTTGTTCTTTTTCTCCTCTAATAAATTTCGTTAATTTATCGGCAATAGGAACGGCTACTACTGCAGAGGCATATTTGTAAATACCAAGAACCGTTACAATTTTAACAAGTGAATCTATGCCATCTTCAATTTTTTTATTATAAAGTTTATCTTTTTCCTTGTAAATATTTTCTACATATTTACCAAAAGCCTTTGTTCCTTTTTTCATAATTTGGTCAACTGTAAAATAACCTACTGTAGCAATAGTTAGACATGTTGCTACATTTAGAATAAGTGGCATTTTATCTTCTTTTGGAATTTTATCGGATATTGCAGTTGTTATCATGTGTGTACCGGAAAGGGCGAAACTTGTAGCCGGTAGTGACCAGAATTTTAATTTATCGTAGCCGGATTCCATTTCCTTACCTGATTTTTTGATTTCGGCATTTTCATTAAAGATTTTTTTTATAGAGTTAAAAAAATTATTTAATGAAGTTTTTATGACTCCGGGCTTTATTTTTTTTTCTTTTATTGCTGCTTTGGTCCAATCTTCTACTTTTGTTATTTCTGCAACTCTGAATAAAAATTTATCAAAGCTTTTTACCTCATCTGCTAAAATGCTAAATTCTTTTGCATAGTAAGGGATCTTACCTTCAAAAGAAACCTTATTAAGAGCTTGATTATTATATTTGTATTGTTTATTAACAGGTAATAATTTCATTATTTTTTAGCTCCTATAAAATCTTTGAATAAATTTTTATTCATATTATTTTGGGTAAAATTAACCGGAGATTTTTTGTTTTGTTTAAAATAATCTTTTATATCATCACCAAAAACTATTTTTAAGGTAATTGGTATCATTAAAATAGATAAAGCTGCTCGAATCGGAGTAATTATTAATTTTGGCGCATATGTCATTGCATATTTAAATGCTTTAAAATTATCCGGATTAGCAAGATACTTGGTTTTATCATTTATAATTCCTGCTGTTTTGAGTTTATTTGTTCTTAAATTATCGATAAACTCTTTTACCTCATTACCGGAGTTTTCTAAAATTTCGTCTACCACTTTTAATCGAGCTTCTGCTGTTAGCTTTTCAACGATATTTTTGCCTTTTTTAAATAAGTCAGTTCCGTTTTGTTCAAGTTTACTGTTAATTTTCTTTTCAATAGTACTTCCGTCATTTTTTTGTTTTAAAATGTTTTTTGCTACCTCAAAACGTGCATCATCATTTGCTTTTTGAATAACATTGTTAATTCTAATGAAGCTCTTTTTGACAGGTTCTACCAACATTCCTGTTAATCCAAGATCAATAAGTGCAGATGCCATGCATTTTGCCGCTGCATTTTCTTTGTCTTTCTTTTCTCCATTCATTTGCATTATGCTATAAGGCTTAATAGTCAAGGATATTGCAAGACCTAACATTGTTTCTACAGTTGCTACGCTGTCCGAGATATATTCAAAGGTTTCTTTAAATTTATCTTTTGCAACAAAATTTTTAAACTTTGGGTTTCCACCAATTTTAGTAGCTTTCATTTTTAAGAACCCTGAGGCCGGACTAAAAAATCCGCCAAAGTTCACTTGGGCGGATTTATTCAGTTTTATATTATCTTTGCTTGTTTCTGTCGAACGATTAGACATAGTTTTTTCGCTCTTTTCCTTTCCTCGTAATCGTTGTTGCGATATACTCGGAGGATTTACGTTTATATTTAAGTTATTTGTTAGTTTCATTTATCAATCTCAAAAATTCTAATAAAACTATGTATATTACTTTAAACGAAAAACATAAAAAATTTTGTCATATTAAATAAAAGATTTACAATTTTTAATAGTTATGTCTGAATTGCTTGATCTGCCTCGTTTTTTTTGTGTATTGCCGTAATAAAAAATGTAAAAGTTACACTTTTTATATTATGCCGATTATTTTAACACATTTGTGTCCTACCTTCAATAGCTTTTGCTAAAGTAAGTTCATCTACATATTCTAAATCGCCGCCAACAGGCAATCCGAAAGCGATTCGAGTGATTTTTATATTAAAAGGTTTTAATAATTTAGAAATATATAAACTTGTCGTTTCACCTTCCACAGAAGGATTTAATGCCAGAATGACTTCTGAAATCTCAGGATTTGTCGCTCTTTCTAATAATTCTTTTATGCGAATTTCTTCGGGACCAATGCCGTCAAGTGGAGAAATAAGCCCTTGAAGTACATGATATTTGCCTTTATACTCATTTGTTCTCTCAATCGCAATCAAATCTTTTGTTTCAGCAACAACACATATTGTATGAACATCTCTATTAGAAGCTGTGCAAATTTCACAAGGTGATTGGCTGCTCATATTAAAGCATGTTGTACAATATTTTATTTTTTCTTTTGCCTCAATAATGATATCAGTAAATGTTTTTACATGGTTTTCGGGCATTTTTAGTAAGAAAAAAGCCATTCTTTGTGCAGATTTAGGACCAACTCCGGGAAATCTCTGAAATTGTTCAATTAATTTAGCAAGGGGTTTTGAATATTGCATTAAAAAATCCTTCTAAAACATGCCGGGCATGCCCGGAATATTCATGCCACCGGTTAGTGCTGACATTTTAGATTCAGAAATCTTATCAGCTTTGCTGTTTGCGTCTTTTATCGCACTTGTAATCAAATCTTCAAGCATTTCGATTGTATCTTCATCAACTTCAGAAGGATTTTCAGGATTAATTGCTTCAGGTTTTATTTTAATAGAAATGAATTCATTTTTAGCATTCACCTTAACATTGACAACACCGGCACCTGCGATGCCTTCTACTTCAATATTCGCTAATTCTTCTTGAACATCACCCATTTTTTTTTGCATTTGTTGAGCTTGTTTTAACATTTTTTGCATATTAAACATTGTTTATCTCCTCTCCTTAATTATATTATATAGTATATCTTAAACATTTTAGTTAAAAAAGTGTACAATTTTCAAGAGTGTTATAAAATATATAGAACGAGGTAAAAATGCAAAAAATATCTTATGTTGATAACTGCTTAAAAAATGGGCAAATCATCAGATGGCCGGAAAGTTGTATGCCTTTAGCCGTTTATATAGCACCTTTTCGCTGGTACAAAAGCAAGCAGGATGAGTATAAATATAAGCAACTTATTATTGATGCTTTTAATATTTGGCAGCATGCATCTGATGGCAAATTTACTTATAAAATAGTTCCTTCTCTCAATGAATCCCAGATAAACATTGACTGGCGAAGAGTAGACAGAACTTCTTTAGGAAATTGTAATTTTAATTATGATAAAATAGGTAGGTTATACTCTGCTGAAGTGCAAATAGGATTATCAGACGGAGTAATTCATGCTCAATATCAAGATATTAGTGAGGTAAGGCATACAATAATTCATGAAATAGGTCATGCTCTTGGACTAAGCCATAGTCCGTACAAAAATGACATAATGTATGTTCCTCACCAATATGGAGTGATTTCCATTTCAGAGAAGGATAAAACCACATTTAAATGGTTATACAAGTTTCCGTATGGAAAAACTTCCACAGAAATTTTAACTAAATATAATATTCCGACCAATAGTTTAGATGATTTGATTTTAAAATTAGAAAAGGGATCAAAATTTACTAAAACGCTTAAAAATGAAATCGTACAAGATATGACTTCTGCTGAAAAATTAGATACTCAGCAAAATTTATTAGCTGATATGAATAAATTTAACTTATCGGTTCAAAACATTAAAGTTTCAGATAATATTAAAAATTTTTTCAGAAAGATAAATAAATAGGAGAAATATATGCTTACGCCAAAAGAAGCTTTACAAAAGCTCATTGACGGAAACAAAAGATTTACAAAAGGGGAATTAAAGGAAAAAACATACAAACCTGAGGATTTAAAAAAACATATTCACGGACAGAGACCCTATGCAGTAATTGCCAGTTGCTCAGATTCCAGGGTAATTCCTGAAAGAATATTTGATGCAGACATTGGAGAATTATTTGTTATCAGACTGGCAGGTAACATTATTACCGATATAGCAACAGGCAGTATTGAATATGCGGTACAATTTTTAGGAGCAAAACTTGTTGTGATTTTAGGGCATAATTATTGCGGTGCAGTTGATGCTGCTATAAATAATGTAGAAGGTCAAACAAAATCACTTCAATTTCTTATAGACGAAATTAAAAATGAATTAAAAGATATTCCTGAAAATGCTTGTCCTATTGAAGAAAATATTATAATTCAGCTTGAAAAATTCATTAAAAAAAGTCCTTTAATTGAAGAATATTTATCAAAAGAAAAAATAAATGTTGTAAAAGCTTTCTATGATCTGGATGATGGAAGTGTCCGATTCTTTTAGTTTACATTCAAATATTTACTTAAATTTTAATACAAATAACATTTAAACTCTTGTTGCAAAAGAATATCAAGAGTTTAAACCATGCAACCCATGTGTTCATCATGTTTTCGGGGATTTAATTTGCGAAAACTCATGAGCCACATGGGATACGGCAATTTGAAATATTTTAACCTATAATCCTTGCTACACATGAAATATAGCTTTACAAATCATTAAAATCATGTTATATAATGATTTATAGCTATTTTAATTATGAAAATGCAAATATATTTATATTTTTAGGCAGAGAAAGGAAGTATTGCCATGAAAAAGAATTTAGGATTCACGTTGGCAGAAACGTTAATAGTTATTGCAATAGTCGGAATAATAGCATCAATAGCAACTCCAATGCTATTTGGAACGACAAGTGACGCTCAATTAAAGGCAAAATGGAAAAAAGTTTACGCTGATTTGTCTCAAGCAACTCAATTATTAGTTGTTGATAATGGTGGTTCGTTAAAGATGGCATATAATAATTCAACTGAATTTAATAATGCTTTTGCTACAAAATTAAATTATATAAAATTATGCATTAGTGCTTATGAATCAGATGGCGGAGTAGCTGGAGGTGGTGCGACAGAAAATGGATGTTTTCATCATAATAAAGATATTGATTATCTTGATGGTACAGAAAATTTATATTCTTATGCACCAATTACTTGGCCTGGTCTAGTCTTAAATAATGGTACACTTATTGCAACTTCATACAAGCCTGATTGTTCCAACGGTAATATTGGATATTGTGCAAAATTACAAGTTGACATTAATGGATTTAAGGGACCAAATACATTTGGAAAAGATGTTTTTTTAGTGGCATTTATGGAAAATTATTTGATTCCCTATGGGGTACCCGGAATTTATGAAGAGGATTATTGTGAAGGCTCCACAGGTAATTATAGCGGTTATGGCTGTGCAGCAAAGTTTCTATATGAGTAGAACTAATAATAATATTTATTCAAACTCGTTTTATTATTTTTATAATAGCAGTTTTTAAATTTAAAGATGAATGGAATCTTTTTTGATTATAAAATTCAACATACTTCTTACTCTATCTGCTTTTAACCTACTTATAACATCAGCAGTCATTATTTAACTTTTTTAAATATTTCCATAATAAATAACAATATACTTGAAATAACAAGTAAAATAATCCAAGTTACCGGTTCAACAGGTTTTACCTTTAAAACATTCTGCATTAGAGGTATTTGCATTGACAAAATATGAATACCTTGAGCCATAAGCACTCCTATAACAAGCAAAATGTTATTTTTAAAAGGAATCTTAAATGCTGATGTATATTCAGATCGACAATTAAATACATGAATATTTTCAAATAAAACCATTAAAAGTAGAACGATGTTTCTTGCTTGAGTCTCTTCCCAACCACTTTTTATTAACCATAGCCAACAGGTAAAAGCAAATAATGCCATTACTAAACCTGATAGAATGGTTTCTTGTACCATTAGTTTATTAAATATCCCTTCTTCAGGATTTCTAGGTGGTTTTTTCATTGAAGCAGGTTCACCCTTCTCAAAGGATAATGCAACTCCCTGTATGCCGTTTGTTACAAGGTTAAGCCATAATAACTGAACCGCAACCAGAGGGATTGGCAGTCCTGCTAATAAAGAGAACAAGAATAAGAAGATTTCAGCAGCTCCAGTTGAAATTAAAAGATAAATTACTTTCCTGATGTTGTCATATGTATATCTTCCTTCTTCTATTCCTGAAACTATTGAGGAAAAATTATCATCAGTAACAATCATTGAAGAAACATCTTTTGCAATATCTGTTCCGGATCCCATTGCTACTCCTATATGGGCTTTTCTCAATGCCGGGGCATCATTTACGCCATCACCTGTTACTGCAACGTAATTCCCAATTTTTATTAAGGCATCAACAATTTCAAGTTTTTGAATAGGTGTAACTCTGGCAAAAATGGTTTTAGATGAAAGAATATCTTTTAATTCCCCATCTTTTAATGCTTCAATTTCTTTACCTGTTATTACATCTTTTCTTGTTTTTGCAATTTCTAATTGTTTTCCTATTGCCAAAGCTGTAGCCGGATGATCTCCTGTAACCATCAAAACTTTGACCCCTGCTTCTTTACATTTTTTGATTGCAGATGCTGACTCAACTCTTAACGGATCTATAAGACAGATAAAACCTAAAAAAGTTAGCGAATTAATATCACTATGCGTATAGCAGTTTTTCTCTTCTTGAGAAGCTCCTGATGCAACAGCAATAAGCCTATACCCCTGTTCGGCAAGGCTATTTGCTTGCACAGCTAGCTGGTCTCTATTTATATCAACAATGTCTCCATTTATTATCATTGTGGTGCAAAAAGGACTTATAACTTCAAAAGCACCTTTTACAGCGATTTTTACCTTATCATTGTCTTTATAAAATCTTGCTGAATATGCAATTTCTGATTCATAAGGTATTTCTGTTATTGTAGCTATATTATTAATTATTTCAGTTTGATTAAAGCCATATTTGTATCCCATTGCAAGGATTGCTGTATCTACTGCATCACCACTACTAATCCAGCCTTGATCTGTTTTGTTTAAGCTGGCTTCATTTGCTATAACAGATGTTTTTACGAGTTCATCAAGGTTGTGATTGTAACCTGACTGAACTTTATTATTATCTTCGCTTGTAACTTCACCTGTTGGAGCATAACCTTCTCCGCTGACATCAAACTTGCCATCATTAGCAAGAGCTAGCATTCTTACAGTTTGTTTATTTATTGTTAACGTTCCTGTTTTATCACTCGCAATACAAGTACAACTTCCAAGCCCTTCTACCGCCGTTAGCTTTCTAATTAAAACATTTCTTTTTGACATTCTTGACATTCCTACGGAAAGAGCAACTGTTACTGCAGCAGGAAGTCCTTCAGGAATTGCTGAAACAGCAAGAGCTGTTATCATAAAAAAGACGGAGACAAAAGGCTGCCCTCTGAATAACTCTATTGCTGCAATGAAAACACACGCTACTATTACTACATAACTTATGTGTTTTGCAAATTCTTCCATTCTATGAATTAATGCTGGTTTTGAAGTATCAATAGTGGTTATGGCTTCTGCAATTTTTCCAACTTCTGTGTTCAATCCGGTATCTACAACTATGCCAGTTGCTCTTCCTGATGTAATTACAGATCCTGCAAATAACATATTTATTCTTTCAGAAAGATGTAGATCAGACTCTTCTATATCCACAGCTTTTTTTTCTACAGCTACGGACTCACCTGTCAAAAGAGATTCATCAACCATTAAATTATTAGAACTAATAAGTCTTACATCAGCAGGTACTTTATTTCCGGACTCAAGAATTACAATATCTCCAGGAACAAGTTCTTCTGCATTAACTGTTAATTCACTTTTATCTCGTTTTGCTTTTATAAGTATTTTTAATAAATTCTGTAAGGACTCTGCACTTTTTTCTGCTTTCCATTCCTGAAAAGAACCAATTGCAGCGTTAATAAAAATTACAAGAAAGATAAAAAAACTATCTTTTTTATCCCCTATTATAAAAGAAAGAATTCCCGCTGCTAAAAGTATATAAATTAGTGGATTTAAAAACTGATTGAATATTATCTTAAATATACTAGGTTTTTTAGGAGCAGGGAGTTTATTTTTACCAAACTTCAAGAGCCTTTTTTGAACTTCATCATTTTTTAATCCGTTTGTAGTGGTGTTTAGTTTTATAAAAATATCTTCTACTTTTTGATTATGCCATGTCATTTTTTTCATTATATTCTCCTTATTTTACGCTTCAAATTTCAATTAATTCAGGCTCTTTAAGTTTATTTTCAAAATTTTCCTTGACTTTTCTTTTATTGAAATAAAGTGAAGAAAGATAAGATGCTCCAATAAATCCGGCACCGATAAGCCCAGTTATAACTTCTGAAATATGTCCAAAAGTTGCATAAAGCATAATAAATGCTAATGCACCAATTGCCCAGTGTGCTCCATGCTCAAGATAAATGTATTTTGCAAGTGTTTTTTGTTTAACAAGCATAATAGTAAGTGATTCCTAATAATGAAAAAATATGGTCAAATCCAAACAATTTATTTTACTCTTTCTTGTATTTTTTTAAAACTTATGCTAACAATATATTATAATATCATAATATGTTAATACGAGCAAGGAGCAATTATGAACAGAGAAGAATTTAATAGTGTTTTTAAGTCTATTTCAAATTTTTTTAGTCTTTTGTCCAATCCTGACAGGGTTAAAATTTTAGGACTGTTAATAAAACAGGAATTCGATGTTCATGACATACAGGAGAAGCTGAATATTAGTCAATCCAGAGTTTCTCAGCACCTAAAGCTACTAAAACTTAATAATCTTGTTGAAGAGAGAAGGGAAGGCAAACACGTTTATTACCATGTAAAAGACCCAAATGTTTCAAAGGTAATAGAAAGTGCTATTCAGTTTCATATGCTAGCTATAACTGATCCTCAAGCTATAAATTCTTTAAATGAATTATTTACTTTATGGCATATATAGGAGAAAGAACGCATTTAAAAATATTTAAGATGGCAAGAGCGTATAAAGAGTCTGTAGAAGATGCAAGATCTTTTGCTCAAGAATCTGTTCTATTTAACTCTAATTGCTAGATAGTTAAACCAAGCTCTAGGATAATGTTACAGCTGCATAGCACTACAAATACTCTGGATAAAAATGAAGACATTTACGAACTCGGATTTTATCAAGTCTGAATTCGTAAATCCATAAAATATTTTTGTTTATTTGGAATCCGACAATTTTTGCATTGCTTCTTTTGTAATGTTTTTGCCATCTTCTACAGCAGGTTGTAAGAATGTATTTACCCCTAAACCTTGTAATTCCCCGGTTATAGCTGTTTGCAGCATAAACATTTGAAGAAGACCGCCTAAGTTGTAAGCATCAATTTTTGGCATTTCAATATGAATAACAGGTTTGTTATCTTGTTCTGAAAGAACTTGCATTGTTGCTTTTGCTTCTTCATTGATAAGCTCGTTCATTGAGTTTCTTCTCATATATTTAAGTTCTTTTGGAATACTTGATTCTCGCTTAGTAATAGGAACATCCTTATCAAAGTTCTTGTTTGTGATAATTGTAAATACTTTATCATTTGCACCTTCTCTCCATTCTTGAAGCTCAGAATGTTGATTTATTGCACCTACTGCTTTAATTGGAGTATGATTCAAGTTGACTTTTTCGCCTTTTGCGTTTTCTGCTTTTCCTAGAGATTCTGCCCATAATTGAGCATACCATTCAGATACAAATGCTAATTTATCAGAATAAGGCATCATTACGCTATAATGTTTGTCTTTATCATACATTAATTTTTGAACTAAGGCTTGGTTTGCCGCAGGATTTTCCTTTAAATTTGTTGTATCCTTACA
>JAQUYY010000027.1 GCA_028691575.1 Candidatus Gastranaerophilales bacterium | reverse complement strand
GTTGATGCAAGAAACTTTAACCAATCAAATATATAACAGATGCGGAAACGGTATTTCGACAGGGTTAGGTTTAAGGGTTAATATTCCAGGGTTAGGACCGGTTAAATTTGATTATGGTATTCCAATCACTCAGTTAGGCGCTGGTCTTAAGAAAAAAGGCCGATTTACTTTTGGTTTTGGAGAATTTTATTAATATTAATAAGGAGTTTTAAAATGAAATCAATTAAAAACATGTTGGCACTATTTATTTTAGTAGTTGTTTTTTTTGCTTACGGTAATGGGGCTCAAGCTACCGAAGTCGGTGTTGTAAACTTGGAAAAAATCATAAATGACTATGCAAAAGCTCAAGATTTAGCTGCAGAGCTGAGAGTTAAAGATGCTGAATTGCAAAAATTTGTAGTTGAAGCTCAGAGAAAACTTAAAAATACAACTTCACCTGTTGAAAGAAAAAATCTGGAAGAAAAATTGGCTGCCGAGTATAAAAACAAAGGATTAAAAATTCAAGAATACAGGGATACCGAGTGGAATGATATTGAAACAAATATTATTAATACAATCAATCAAGTTGCAACCGCTAAAAGCTATAATTTAGTTTTAAACAAATCAAGTGTAGTTGTTGGCGGTGAAGATATTACAATAGAAGTTTTGAAAATATTAAATAGTAAAAAATAATTATTATGATAAAAACCAAATCAAACATTTATAACACTCGCAAAGGCAGCAATATGGTTGAATATATTGTTATTTTTGCTCTTGTGGGATTAGTGGCAGGGGTTGCTTTTTGGAATATGACTTATAAAGATCCTGAATTATTCAAAAATGTATTTAAGAGCGTTTTTGGCGGTTCTGATCAGGTTACAGAAACTCAAAACGGCTTTACTCTAGCTCCTATGGATGAATAACTAACTGTTCAAAAGTCTGTTAATCCACGTAAATAATGTAATTAGCTCATATGGTTTTGGCAAGTACAAGTCAGCTCCTGCAGTTAATGCTTCTTCTTTGTTATGTGATGTTGTGGAAGTTATTAATTTTATATGAGAAATTTCCTTATTATGCTTAATTTTTTGGCATATTGAAAAATCATTATCTTCAATATCATAAATAACTAAATTAGGAACAAATTTAACGCATAAATCCATTATTTCTGTTTTATTAGAAATTGCCTGAACCTCAAACCCTTGCAGTTCAAGAGTCGTAACTAATAAATAAGCTAAAGCGGCATCTTTTTCAAAAATAATAATTTTCTTTTTATCATTTTTTTTAATTATCGAATTGTCAACCGAAATTTTAGGTAAATCACATAAAAAACTTGAGCCGGGCTTTGATTTTGCCATATTGTGGATGTTTCTTGCATGAGTAATTACCTGCTCAAAACTTTCATAATTTCTATGCTCATTTGAAATTATTCCCATGCTTATTGATACAAGAGGAATTTTGCAGCCGACTTTTCCCTCACCATTAAGTATTATATATCCTCGTTTTGAATCTTCCTCTGAATAAAACTTAGAAGCGATGGAATCAAATGCATAATTTAAGTAAAAAGCGATTTTCTGAGCTTTTAGCGGATTTGTAATTATTATAAAATTGTCTTCTCCGACATTGCCTAAAAAATCATTTTCATCAACTGAGGTTTTTAAAATTGCCGAAAATGCTTTTAACATTTTCTCTGAAGCCAAATGTCCGTATAATGTGTGATAATGCTTAAAATTATCTATATCAATAAAGACAAGTGACCATAAATTATTACTTTTTAAGATATGCCTTAATGTCTTATATGTAAAAGATTCTGCCGGCAATTTAGAAATATAATTTGATGCATCTTCAATATATCTGCGATAATGAGCAAATATTCGAGCTGAAAATTCAGTAATATCAATGGGTTCGCTTATAAAATCATCCGCACCGTATTTTAAAGCATTAAGTTTATCGGCAAGGTGAGCAGATTTTGAAAGAGAAATAATTACAGGTCTGTAATTTTTTATTGTAATTCTGATTTTTTTACAAATATCAGCCAAATTTTCTTCAATACTATCTGAAATAAGTATCAAATCCGGCTCAATATCTTTTAGAGACTCGTATGCGGACTGAATATCAGAAAAAATTTCAACTGTTGCATTAAAATCCTGTTGAAGAATTTTTTTATATTTAACAGACATTTCTTGTCTTTTATCCAAAATTAATATTGTTTTTAACTGCATACTTCACCTGAAAAATGTTGCCGTGCTTGCTTTTCATAATTTGCAACCGGCAATTCAATAATAAATTCTGTATATTCACCAACTTTGCTTTGAACTGATATAAAACCATTCATCGAATTAACCAACGTTTTTGTTATATATAACCCCAGCCCTGTTCCTTGAACCTCACGAGTTAGCGGATTGTCGATTCTCGAAAATTTTGTAAAAATCTTTGGCAAAAATTCTTCTGCAATGCCAACTCCTTCATCTGTTACAGAAATCTTAACATAATTGTTTCCGGTTTTTGAATAATTAGCTGAAATTACAATATTTGTGCCGTTTTTTGAATATTTTACAGCATTATCAATTAAATTTGTAAAGATCTGTTCCAATTTATCTGAATCTGCCCATATTTCCGGCAAATTATTCTGTATATTTAATTGAATTTTATGATTTTGAAGTTTTGGCAAAAGACTTTGTATTAATGAATGAATAAATTTTTCAAAATTAATTGCTTTATAAATATTATTTTTATGAGCCTCCATTTTTGAAACAGTTAGAAGATTTTCAACTAATCTTGTCAGTCTGTTAATTTGATCTTTAATAATTATCAAAAATCTTTTTTGCTGCTCGTTACTAAGTTTATCGCCTGAATTAATAAGTGTTTCGCTAAAACCTTTCAGGCTTGTCAACGGAGTTCTAAGCTCATGACTAACTGTGCTTACAAAATCGATGTGAGCCTGATTTAGCAAAATATTATCACTCAATGGTGAAATACAGAGTATTATGCCAATTTCGTCATTTTTTTGTGCAGATATTTTAACAGGAAGTTTATTTTTATTTTTGAGCAAAATCTCTGTTTGAACAGAATTTTCAAAGTCAATTTTTTTAATATTATCAAGCAATTTATTAAGAGAAACATCTAACATTTCTGCTTTCGTGTAATCCGATAAATTTTCAAAGAATTTATTAACGTCTAAAATTTTCAAATCAACTGAGCAGATTACAACTCCGATAGGAAGATTCTCAAATATTGCTTTATAATTTTTCAAATTGCAATTTGTATTCATAAAAACAGCCAAAGTTTATCATCAAATATTATTATATCAAATAAAGCCAATATTTATAAATTTAGAGATTTCGGGTTTAAGTTTTTTATTTAGCGTAGATAATAAAGAGAGTTAGACCGATTTGAATAATTAATCGTTAAATTAATTAATTTTTATAAATCGGTATGCGTGAGTCGGAAGCGACACTTTGACTGCTTTTGCCGTTGAGCTGAAGCAAAACGTGCAAAATGTCCCTGCTCGGTGGTAAATCGGGTTTTGCCTGTTTGATTACTTTTCTTGGTGAGCTAGAGCGAACTAAAGAAAATGTCCCATGCAGATAGCGAAAACTAATTCATTCTAGTGTAGAAAAATGTTAGAGGAAGAGATTATGAATAATAAAAAGGTTTTATTGACAATATTAGACGGTTGGGGCTGTGGCTCTGATTCTCCAAAAAATGCCATTAAAGAAGCTAATACACCAAATTTTGACAAAATAAAAGCAACAAGCCCGTTTACAAAAATTCGTGGAGATGGCGAATATGTAGGACTCCCGGATGGACAAATGGGCAATTCTGAAGTCGGACATTTAAATATGGGAGCAGGCAGAATTGTTTATCAGGAATTGACCAGAATTAATAAATCAATTGATGATAAAGATTTTTTTGAAAACAAAGAGTTTTTAAATGCTATAAAACATGCTAAAGACAACGATTCATCATTGCATATAATGGGATTGGTCAGCAATGGCGGTGTTCATAGCTCAATGAAACACATTTTTGCTTTAATTGATTTGGCAAAAATGCATAATTTAGAAAAATTTTACGTCCATGCTTTCCTTGACGGAAGAGATACCCCACCTCAAAGTGCTTATGAGTTTGTACAAGAAGTTGAAAACAAATTAAAAGAAAATAATTTTCCTGCTTTAGCAACGGTTTCCGGAAGATATTACGCTATGGACAGGGATAAAAGATGGGATAGGGTAGAAAAAGCCTATAACTGTTTACTTTTGGGAGAAGGTAATATTGCAGATGATGCTGTTTCAGGAATCAAAGCTTCTTATGAAAACGGTGTAAACGATGAATTTGTCCTTCCTACAGTTTGCAATAAAAATTCCAGATTAAACGATAATGATTCTATAATTTTCTTTAATTTTAGACCTGATAGGGCAAGAGAAATAACAAATGCTCTTAATTTTAAGAATTTCAACGGATTTGAAAGGAAAAAAGTTTTAAACGACATCTATTATGTTTGTATGACACAGTATGATGAAACTTTTGGCTTACCGATTGCATTTCCTCCCCAAAAACTTACTAATATTTTGGGTGAAATTTTTGATAAGCATAATATCAGACAATTCAGAACAGCAGAGACTGAAAAGTATGCGCATATAACATTTTTCTTTAATGGCGGAATTGAAGAGTCTTTTAAAACTGAAACAAGGTCTCTTGTTAATTCTCCCAAAGTTGCAACATATGATTTACAGCCTGAAATGAGTGCTTACGAAGTTGCTGATAAAGTGATAGAAGCGTTAAACTCCAATAAGTACCAATTTATCCTTGTGAATTTTGCAAACCCTGATATGGTAGGACATACCGGTATTATGAGTGCTGCAGTTAAAGCTATTGAAGCTGTTGATGAATGTCTTGGCAAAATTTTAGTTGCCGTAAATAAAAACGATTTTACAATGATATTGACAGCCGACCATGGAAATGCCGAATGTATGGAAGATCCGCAAACTCACAAGGCTTTTACCGCACATACAACAAACCCTGTTCCTTTTGCGATTATCAACGCTAAAGAAGATATTCAGCTAAGAGAAACAGGTGCATTATGTGATATTGCACCAACTATTCTTGATATTATGGAAATTAAACAACCTGCTGAAATGACAGGTACTTCGATGATAAAAAAATAAAAAAATAAAAAAATTTAAATGAATCAAATATTTAAAAAGGGCAAAATAATACACAAAAATACATCTATGCCAAAATCGCTTTTACTCAGATTCTTTTGTAAATGTATATTTTTTCAAAACTTCTATGAAAGAAAAATCTTTAAGCTGAAATTTTAATTCAACACGTCTACTCTTATAATAATCTTCGTGTTCACCGTTCATTATCGGGCTGGAGTAGCTTCTGCCGTTAGTTGATAATAATTTTATCAAATCTTTTTTGTAATTGTTATCATTTGTATAATCTAAGTTCACAATGTATTCACTGATTGCATAAGCTCTTTTTAGGCTCAAATCGAGGTTTTTGATGTAATTTGCCTCTTCAGAGGAAGTCTCTTTAAAGGTTTGACTATCTGTATGCCCTTCAATAATTATTTGAGAAATATTATTTTTAATTTCTTCATTTCCTAAAATAGTATCAAAATAAATAGGAATTACTTTATTTAAGTATTCTTCACCTTTTTTTGAAAGTTTCCAATCATTAAGTTCAAATAATTCCAAATCTGATATTTTTAAATTCCCCGTTAATTTGTCAATTTCAACAGGGATATTATTTTTTTTAAATTCTTGAGATAAAGTTTCGCTTATTTCTTGTTTGAAATTTAATTGATTAATATTTTGTTTGGTTAAACCAATCATTGCAAGTGCAAATAAAACAATAAATATTACTGTCATGCCAAGCAAAAGATCACTCATTGATGCCCAAAAGACATTTTTATCCTCATATTCAGTTTTTATTCTTGAATTTCTAATCATAAATCATTATTAATTTTATTAAGTACTACTTTTGAAAAAAGCTCTTTTTGCTGATTTAAGCCAAAAACTAAATTTTCAAGATAAGGAGACAAATTAGCCTTAATGCTTTCGTTAAAGGCTTCTTTTATATTTAATGGCAATTTATTTATATATTCATTCATCAGCGCATTTTGTTTTTTTGATTCTTTAACCATATCAATCAAGAATTTTTCAGGTGGTATTTTATCGAATAATCTGTTTATTTCTAACTGTAATTCGTTTAACGGCTTGCAGCACAAGAAATAATATCCTACTTTTTCGACTATAGTAAAACATAGAGCAGAACCTATCGCTAAAATTGAAATTATAGCAGCGATTTCAATGTTTGATAACAAATTAGAAATAGAATTCAATGTATTTTCTTCACTACTAAAATCAACCCCGGAAAAGCCTATTGCAATGTATAAAAAAGTTCCTAACGGTCCTAATCCTGTCAATAAGCCGGGAATTGACGATATAAATTTATAATTCAAAAATCTGTTTACAAGAGTTTCTTCATTGAAAAAGTAGTTCGAATCGCAAGTATAATAGATATTTGATTGATTATTCATTGCTGTATCAAAGTACAAATCATCACTTTGAGTTTGGAATTTTGAACTGTCATTAAAAACAAGAGTTTCTCTAAATTCTCCCCAATAATCGGTGATAAATGTATTTTCACTTAGCACATCATTTAATTCTTTAAACCTGTAAATTAATTCGCTTTTTTTATATGAACGCAGAACTTTAAGGATTTTGTTTAAGTTAATATTTATACATATTGCTT
This sequence comes from Candidatus Gastranaerophilales bacterium, assembly GCA_028691575.1. GTDB lineage: Bacteria > Cyanobacteriota > Vampirovibrionia > Gastranaerophilales > JAQUYY01 > JAQUYY01. Next base: position 6,773 of record JAQUYY010000027.1, on the reverse strand, counting down.
TATATATGAATAAATATAAAAAAACAAAAAATATTGAGAGTACGATAATGTTTGCAGGATTAGAAAAAATATTCATCTTGTCAATCAACCTATCTTCGTTATTTTATAGTAAAATTTATTTAGATACAATAAAAATACAGCAATTATCTATTTTATACGTCATACAATTATATTAAAATTTCTCATGTCATCAAGAAAGTGTATTTTAAAAATAAAAAATCATTATAAAATAAATAAGTAAGCTGAAAAACAATAGAGATAATTTATGAATTGTCCTAAATGCAAAAATATTATAACTCCTGACGATTTTTTCTGCCCGGGTTGCGGGAAATTAGTTCAAATCGAATGTCCGAGATGTGGTACTGTTAACCAAAAATCAGTTTGTTCAAAATGTAAATTAAAATTAATTGTCAGATGTCAAAAATGTGATGAAAAGAATTTAGTTACGCTAAAATACTGCAAAAAATGCAATAATAAAATGCCTATAGCTGATGATAGCATCGGTTTTAAATTAAATAAATTTGCCATTATAGGACTTGAAATTTTAAATCATGAAGAATTAAAAAATGATATTGGCAAAGATTTTGCTCAGTATGAAAAAGCTGTTAAAAGCTATATTCAAATGGAAGCATCAAAAAATAACGCTCAAATAAAACAGATAAATGACAATTTAATCGTAATCAGTTTTAATCAAGACGATACAATGTATGAATCCTGTAAAAATTCATTGGCATTTGCAATTGAATGTTATAAATTTTTAGTAAAAATAAATAACAAATTAAAAAAAGCATTTAACTGCATATTTAAGGTAAAAATGGGTGTTTCAATAAGTAATATCCTTGATAGAAGAGGAATAGCAAGAAATGAACGTTCGATTATAGTTAATGAAGATATTCTTATTGTTGTTCATCATCTGATATATAAGAATAATGCAGGAAAATATAAGTTTAATCATCTTGCTTCAATCATGATAAACAATCAGTTAACCCCGCTTTATCAGCTTGATACAAATTTTTTTCTTGAAACCCAAAAAGAAGAAGTAACAAAAAAAATCTCCGTTAAATGGGAAGATATGGATGATTTCGAAGGATATGACGATTATAAATTCGAGTTTGCGGATAAAAAGAGGCAAACTCTAAGTATCCCTGTATCTCAAGCAAAAAAAGAATTGATTGGTATATGTAAAGCCACAGAAGACTTTAAATTAGTGAATTTTATCGGCAATAAAGAAAAAGGAATAAAATTTGAGTTAAATAGAGTTGATTTTTTAACCCAAAATAAAAATATGAAATTGTATAAAGTTTTTGCAGAATCTGATGATAATCTTACTCCATTTGGCGTAATTAAGAAGATAATTGAAGGAATTTTAAATTTAAGCGAATTTTCAATCAACCATGAAAAAAGGCTGTCCTACATAAAAAGTTCTTTAACCACTATTCTTGGAAGTGAATTTAAAGAATTAGAAAATCTTCTGACTTTAAATGGCAACAACAAGAAAAATATTGAAGAAATCCAGTATAATTTATTCAATCAGGTAGCAAAAATTATTAATACTGTCGGAAATAATAAAATCAGCATTCTTATAATAGAAAATTTCGATAACATAGATAAGGCTTCTTTAGAGTGTTTGAACTGTTTAATGGAAGAAAGATTAATCAATGTTAATTTTACCATTGCAATAGCTACTAATATTGATTATAAATTGTCCGATAAGCTTTATACGATAAATAACTATCCTTGCTATGCAAAAATTTTCTTAAAAAAAGAGTCTTTATCAGATATAAACGAGTTTTTAAGAGGAAAAGTCAGTGAATATGAGGATAATTTCAACATTGCCAAATTAATCGAAAATTCATGCGGATCTTTATCATTCATAAATCATGGACTTAATTACATAGCCGATTATGATATTTTAAGGTTAAAAAACGGAATTTTGTACATTACATCAGATGAAATAATTCCAATACCTAACAATATCGATGATATTATTGAAAAAAGAATTCTGCTCTTAAAAAATAGCTTTGATTTGTTTGAATTGTATTTAAAAATTATCTTGCTTGGTTCAGAGTTTGATTTAAACTTGCTAAAATATATTTTAAGTGAAGAAATAATCGATGAAGAGTTGCGAATACTGGAAGAAAAAGGTTTTATACAAAAATTTGATAATAAAAAAATATTTATAGAAAATTATAATGATTACAAAAAAAACATATTAAAAATTGCAACTAATGAGCAGCTTTCCGGAGCAATTAATTTACTTTGTGAAAAATTTGGAATAACTAAAACTTATGTGCATCCTGCTAATATAGAATTTTTAGAATTATTAAACCAAAAAAATGATGCAATTAAATTGCTTAATATGATGAATGTTAAGGGGCTTGGAATCGGGGATATTTATTCATATACATCTTGTTTTGAAAAAATGATGGAAATGCTTGGCATTAATTTTAATAATATCAAAAATCTTAAATACACAGAAGCCATAAAAAAAATATTGACGGATTTTGCGCTGCATACCGGTGAACTTCTTTATGAATCAAATCCTGATATTGCTATTAAGTATCTTCCGATTGCCATTATGAAATTTGAAGAAGAAAAAGATGAAAAACAGACGATAGCACTTTTATCGAAAATGACAAAGGCTTGTAATTTAGTCGGTGACTATGAAAAAGCAATAAATTATTTAAGTAAAATTTTATCAAGAATTTCTTCCGATAAACTTGATGTAAAAAATAAGAATTTTGAATCTAAATATTATTTATTAAATTTTTTACGTATTCAAATTTTATATAATTCAGGTCGGTTTCAGCAATGTATTGAACTTTCTGATAAGGTTTTTGAGGTGTTCAATATAATTAAAAAAAACAATTTATTGCAAGACAAAAGTTCTAACTGCTATATGGATAGCATTATTGTCGATGTGCTGACGTATAAAGCAAAATCAGAACTTTTTATGCTTGATAAAAACTTTGATGATACAATTAATTTGCTTATAAATACAGATGATTCAAAAAAAGAATTTGCAGAGGTCTTAAAACTTGGCAAAAAAATTATTCAAGGTGCTGATAATGATGCAATTGAAAAAATTTCCAATAAAGTTATAGTAGGAAACCTTAAAAAAGATGAATTATTATATGCAAAAATATTCAAAATTTTGGCAAAAATTCAGACGGAAAGTTGGCAAATAGCTTTTAATACTGCTTATTCGGCTAAATTTCTTGCAAATGAAATAAAAGATTATCAAAAAATGTATTTATTAGACTTGATTATAGCAATGTTTTACAATGTTTTTGGCAATACTCGGAAGGCAAAAAATATATGTAATGATGTTTTAAAAATTGCTGTTGAAAAAAAATTGATAAATTTAGTGCTTTGCAGTTGGTACTTATTGGCAAATATTGAATTTGCCAATAATCCGCAAAAATCTTTTGAAATTGTATCTAAAGTCAATGTAATGTTGGAACAAGATAATTCTTTGAGCAAATTATTTGTTGTTATTTTTAAAACATTTTTAGCAAAAATACTTTTGGCTAAAAAGGATATTAATAATGCTCAAAACTGTATTGACCAGGCTAAATACATTACGAAAAATTATGATTTGAAATATAATAATATCAACGCATTTTTAGTTAATATCAAGATTATTGCAGAAATTATGAAAAATCAGAAAAACAAAGAAGAATTTGCAAAATATCACAATATTTTTAAAGAAATGATAGAAAAAACCAATGAATCTATACAAGAATTAGAGAATATAGCATTGTCAAATAAACTAAATACCGGAGGCAGTTAGCTGCATTGATAAATCACCGGCGAAATTTCGGCAGAGAGTAAAACATAAACAATTTATTTTCATCATAATCCTTTTAATACTGAGTATTTGACTATTTTTTGAGGCGAAATGAAATCTAGCCGTAGAAAATGTCCCATGCGGTCAAAAAAACCATTCCAAAACATTAATGGTTCAAATCCATACGGGTAGGCAGTTTTTAATATTTTTTAATTTTGTGTAAAAAAATGTTCGTTAAAAATTAATATTAATACACAAAATCTTATTTTTGTTTTAAAATAAAGTTACATCTTATAGGTAGTAATTAAAATGGTAGGGAAGAGAAAGATGAAAATAGTAGTTTGTGTAAAACAAGTTCCAGACACTTCCGACATTAAATGGACTGAAAACAATACCATGGTGAGAGATGGTGTTGAAAGTATTGTCAATCCGTTTGATGAATATGCAATTGAAACAGCATTGAGAGTAAAGGAAGCAAATCCCGGCAGTACTTTAACTGCAGTAACAATGGGTCCGCCACAGGCAAAAGATGTTTTGAAAAAAGCAATCGCAATGGGTGCAGATGATGCAATTCTTATTTCTGATAAAAAATTTGCAGGTTCTGATACTCAAGCAACAAGCCGTACTTTAGCAAAAGCCATCAAAGAAAAGATTGGAGATTTTGACTTGATTGTATGCGGTCAGTTTGCAATTGATGGTGATACGGCTCAAACAGGACCAAGTATAGCTAAACACCTTGATATACCTCAAATTACATATACAAAAGAAGTTGTAAATTCTTCTGATTCAACATTAGTTGCGAAAAGAGAAATAGAAGAAGGAATGCAGACAATTGAAATGCAACTTCCGGGCTTAATTTGTATGGTTAAATGTGATTATGAACCAAGAAGAGCTCCAATTAAAGGAGTTATGAAAGCAAATAGAACTGAAATTCCTGAATTCAATATGGAAGAAATCGGTCTTGAACCTGAACAAGTTGGAATCAAAGGTTCTCCAACTTACGTTTCAAAAGCATTTCGTCCTCCAATCAGAGAAGGCGGTGAAAAAATCACAGCTGATAGCCCGAAAGAATTGGCTGAAATTTTGCTTTCAAAATTAAAAGAAACTAAAGTTCTTGTATCATAATTATTAATTAATAGGAGAAAATAAAATATGGATATAAATTCATATAAAGGAATATGTGTCGTAGCCGAAGCAACTTCTGCAAATAAACTTACAGGAGTTACCTGGGAATTAATCGGCGCAGCAAAACAATTATCAGAACAATTAAACGGTGAAGAAATTAGCGTTATATTAATTTCCGGCAATAATGACGTTAATCCTCTTTTAAAAGAAATATCAGAAGCAGGAGCTCAAAAATGTTATCTTGCTCAAGATGATAAATTAGCTGCGTATTCAACTGAATATTACGCAAAAATTATCTGTGATATTGTAAATGCAAAAAAACCTTCAATTATGTTGTTTGGCGCAAGTACAACGGGAAGAGATTTAGCTCCGAGAATTTCATCTGAGTTAAACACAGGGTTAACTGCCGATTGTACAGAGTTGGGAATCAATGAAAAAGGTCTTTTAGCTGCCACAAGACCTACTTTTGGCGGAAACTTGATGGCTACAATCCTTTGTAAATCACGTCCTCAAATGGCTACAGTAAGACCAAAAGTTTTAGCAAGACCTGAAGCTCATTCTTCAAATAATTTAGAAATAGAAAAAATCAATGTTAAGCTGGACGGCGTACCGTTAAGAACAAAAATATTAGAACTTGCAAAATCTTTAAGCACAGCATGTGTAACCATTGAAGCCGCTGAAATTAACGTTTCCGGCGGAAGAGGAATGAAAACTGCCGAAAACTTTAAAATTCTTGAAGATTTAGCACAAGCACTAGGTGGTGCAGTAGGAGCAAGCCGTGCTGCTGTTGATGCAGGATGGAGAGGTCATTGTGACCAGGTTGGACAAACAGGTAAAACTGTAACTCCAAAACTTTATATTGCTTGTGGTATTTCAGGAGCTATTCAGCATTTAGCCGGCATGAATGCCAGTGAAACTATCGTTGCTATCAACAAAGATCCTGATGCTGCAATTTTTGATATTGCAACTTACGGATTAGTCGGAGACCTTTTTGAAGTTGTTCCTGCATTAACAGAAGCAATTAAAAAAGAACAGCTAACGGCAGCTATATAATTTAAAAATAACTAAAAATAACTAAAAAAACCTCTTGCACAAGAGGTTTTTTTATATGTTTTTTTCACAATATTGGTTTATTACACATCTTTGGCATTGAGGATTTATAGGGTAGCAAGTATTCTGTCCATGAGTGACGAACAAAACATTTGTATCTTTCCAATATTTTGCAGACAATTTGTCACGCAATTCAAATTCTGTTTCATCAGGAGTTTTTGTTTTGACATAACCAATTCGATTAAAAATCCTATGAACATGTGTATCTACGCAAATTGCAGGTTTTTCAAACCCTTTTGAAACTGTTAAATTAGCTGTTTTTCGACCTACTCCCTTTAATTTTAACAATTCCTCTATACTATCGGGTACTTTTGAATTGTATTTTTCAATAATATCTTTTGAAATACCTAAAATATTTTTAGCTTTAGTTTTATAAAAACCGACAGGATAGATTGCTTTTGCAATTTCTTCTTCTGAAAATTTCAATAATTTTTGAAGAGTTTTACCTAATTCAAATAATCTTTTGGCACATTTATAAGTCATTTCATCTTTTGTTCTTAAACTCAAAATACATGCAATAAGAATCAAAAAAGGGTTGTTTAATGTGTCCATATAATTAACAAAAATGCTTTTAGTGGCATTTTCTTTTTTTAACAAATAAAATATTTTATCTATATTTATTTTCATAAGTAAATAGTATCAAAAAATAATTATTTTATAAATAAAACAGGCTCTGGAAGAAACAGAGCCTGCTATGATAGAAGTTTTTGTGCCTGGCTTCTATCATTTTTTTAAATACTTTTATATA